>CAZOUC010000266.1:0-4635 GCA_964582825.1 uncultured Enterobacteriaceae bacterium
CGCCGGACCTGCAATTGCTGGTGGTCGGCAAGCTCAACGGCGACAGCAGCACCGGGCCGCTGATCCGGCGCCTCGGTCTCGAGGAGCGGGTGCGCTTCGTCTCCGGCATCAGCACCGAGGAGCTCGTGCGCCACTACGCGCAGAGCACGATCGCGGTGTGCCCGTCGCTGTACGAGGGCTTCGGCCTGCCCGCGGCGGAAGCGATGGCCTGCGGCGTGCCGCTGGTCGCCACGGACGGCGGTGCGCTGCCGGAGATTACCGGGGACGCCGCCGTCACGGTGCCGGCGGGAGACGCCAGCGCCCTGGCCGCTGCGCTCGCCGACCTGCTCGATGACCCGCAGCGGCGCGCCGAGCTCGGCGAGCGTGGTCGTCGTCGCATGCTGCAGGAATTCTGCTGGCGCCGGGCCGCCCAGGACATGACCCGCTACTACTACCGCATCCTCGACATGCACGCCGATGCAGACCGTTGACCTGCGACGACTGCGCCTGAACCCGGGGGACCGCGTGCTGGACCTGGGCTGTGGCGAGGGTCGGCACCTGGTCGGCGCCTGTTTCGCGGCACCGGTCGCCGCGGTCGGTGTCGACCTCAGCGTCGGCGACCTGGCGACCGCGCGGCGACGTCTCGACGAGGTCGAACTCGCCGCTGGCGCCAGCCACCGGCTGATCTGCGGCCGCGCCGAGCAGCTGCCTCTTGCCGATCACAGCTTCGACGTGGTCATCTGTTCCGAGGTGCTCGAGCACATCGACGACTACGAGCAGGTGCTGCGCGAGTGTCGACGCCTGCTCAAGCCCGACGGCACGCTGGTTGCCAGCGTGCCGCGCTACTGGCCCGAACGCATCTGCTGGGCTCTGAGTGACGCCTACCACGCGGTCGAAGGCGGGCACATCCGCATCTTCCGCAGCAGTCAACTGCGTCGCGCCGTCGAGGCGCAGGGCTTCCGCCGCTTCGCCAGGCACTGGGCGCACGCCCTGCACTCGCCGTTCTGGTGGCTGAAGTGCCTGTGGTGGGAGCGGCAGGACGAGTCGCGCCTGATCCGCTGGTATCACCGCCTGCTGGTCTGGGACCTGCTCGAGCGGCCCTGGCTGACCCGTGCGCTGGAAGCGGCGCTCAACCCGCTGCTCGGCAAGAGCGTCGTCATGTATTTCCGCCGGGACTCGGCGCCGTGAGCCCGCTGTACCTCGCGTCCGGCCTGTTCCCGGAAGACGTGCTGCGGCCGACCGCCGCCTTCATCCTCGACGTGCAGCAGGACGACGGCTGCATTCCGTGGTTCGCCGGCGGTCACGCCGATCCCTGGGACCACGTCGAGGCCGCGATGGGCCTGACGGTGGTCGGCGAGTTCGACGCGGCGCGCCGGGCCTATGACTGGCTGCGCCGGCAGCAGCTCGAGGACGGCAGCTGGTGGGCCGCGTATCGGGATGGCGCGGTAAACAACGGTGAGCGCCGTGAGACCAATTTCGTCGCCTACGTCGCCACCGGCGTCTGGCACTACCAGGCGGTGTCGGGTGACCTCGACTTCGCGGCGCAGATGTGGCCCTGCGTCGAGCGGGCGATCGACTTCGTGCTCAGGCAGCAGACCGAGCACGGCGAGGTGCACTGGGCCGTCGACCGCGCGGGCCGGCCGATGGAAGACGCGCTGGTCACCGGGTCGAGCTCGATCTGCAAGAGTCTGGAGTGTGCCATCGCCCTCGCGCAACGCCTCGACCGCGGGCCGGTAGCGGCCTGGCAGCGCGCCCGCCAGCGCCTGGTCGAGGCTCTGCGCTCACGACCACAGCGATTCGACCGCACCTGGGACAGCAAGTCGCGCTACTCGATGGACTGGTTCTACCCTGTCCTGGCCGGCGTGTATACCGGGGCTGCAGCCCGCGCCCGGCTGCAGTCCCGCTGGGACGAATTCGTCGTCGACGGGCTCGGCTGCCGCTGCGTCGCCGACGAACCCTGGGTGACCGTCGCCGAGACCTGCGAGCTCGTGCTGGCGCTGATCGCCGCCGGTGAACGTCACCGGGCCGCCGAGCTGTTCAGCTGGCTTTACCAGTGGCGGGACGGCGACGGCGCGTACTGGACTGGCTACCAGTGGGAGCTCGGGATTCTCTGGCCCGAGGAAAAACCGACCTGGACTGCGGCGGCGATCCTGCTCGCCGCCGATGCCCTGACGGGCCATACCGGCGCGAGCGCGCTGTTCACGCGGGCGCTAACGGCGCCGGCGCAGCAGGCCCAGCGACTCAACGCGCGCCAGTTCGTCAAATAGCCCGGACGCCAGCGCCAGCTGGTAGATCTCCCACGGGGCCTGGCCGCCGTCGGCCGGGTCCGGGAACAGGTCGTGTATTGCCAGGATTCCGTCGGCGAGCAGCCACGGCGTCCAGCAGCGGTAGTCGGCCTGCGCCGCCGCGCGACTGTGGCCGCCGTCGATGAACACCATGCCGAGCGGGGTGCGCCAGGCGCGGGCGGCCACGGCGGTCGAGGCGACGACCGGCACCACGGTGTCTTCGAGGCCGGCGCGGCGCATGTTGGCGCGGAATTCTTCGAAACTGTTCATCAGCCCGCTGCGCGCGTCGAGCAGGGCCGGGTCGTGGTATTCCTCGCCGGGCTGGTGCTCTTCGGAGCCACGGTGATGGTCGACGGCGAACAGAATTGCGCCAGCGCGCTGACAGGCGGCACCGAGGTAGACCGTCGACTTGCCGCAGTAACTGCCCACTTCCAGGCAGGGCCCGAGGGCGGCGGTGGCGAGCGCCGCCTCGTACAGGGCGGCGCCCTCGGCGGGATCGAGGAATCCGCGGACCGTGTCGATGTCGACCGGCAGCGCGGGCTCGGCCAAGGGCTCAGGTGCTCCCGGGCGTCGTGCTCGCGCTCGGCGCGGGCGGCGCTTCGAGCCAGCGGTTGAGCTCTTCCACGTGGCCCGGATTGAGCAGGCCCGCGGACTGCAGCAGGCGCATGCGGTTGACCACGTAGTCGAAGCGCGAATTGGCGTAGTCGCGCCGGGCATTGAACAGCACCCGCTGCGATTGCAGCACGTCGACGACGTTGCGCGTGCCGACCTCGTAGCCGGCGATGGTCGCGTCGAGCGCGCTCTGCGCGGACACGATCGCCTGCTGGCGGGCCGCGACCCGCTGGACATCGGTCACCACGGCCAGGTGCAGCGAGCGGGTGTTCTGGATCGTGTTGCGCAGGGTGCTGGTGTAGGTTTCCTGCTCCGCCATCCACTGTGCGGCGGCCCGTCGTCGCTGGGCGCTGACGCCACCGCCGGAATACAGCGGCATGTTGAAGCGGATCTCCCAGCCGTACCCTTCGCTGGCCTGTTCGAAGGGAATGCTGGTGCCCGAGGCGGGATCCCGGGCATCGCCGGTCGTATCGTTGTCGAACACCTGGATGCCGCCGGTAAGGGTCGGCAGGTGCTCGGCTTTCGCCGAGTTCGACGCCTGCCGTGACGCTTCGGCGGCGAACTTGCGGGCCTTGAGCTCGTAATTGTTCTCGAGAGCGAAATCCACCCACTCGCTGCGCTCGAGGGGGTCGGGATCCTGGACCGGGTACTCCTCCGACAGCAGCCACAGGTTGGCGTGCGGTTGGCCGGTGATGACCGTCAGGCCCTCGTAGGCGATGCCGAGATTGCCCTCGTCGCTCAGGCGGCGCACCACGGCGAGATCGTAGGCGGCCTTGGCCTCGTGCACGTCGGTGATCGCGATCAGGCCCACTTCGAAGCGCTGCTGGGTCTGCTCGTACTGGCGCTTGAAGGCGGCCTCCTCGGCACGACTGGACTCGAGGTTGCTGAGCTCGCGCAGGACGTTGAAGTAGGCCGTGGCGGTGCGCACGATCAGGTCCTGCTGGGCCGCCGAGAAATTCGCCTCCGCCTGCTTCGACAGTTCCTGCCCGCGCTTGAACGAGAACCAGGCGGGCAGGTTGAACAGGTTCTGCGACAGGCTGATCGAGTAATTCGTCGACTCGTCCTGGGTGTTGGTGCGCGACGGCTGACCGATGGCGGTGAAGGTACGCTCCTGGTCGACGTCGGACTCGCCGTAGCTCGCGTTGGCGTCGAGCTGGGGCAGCAACGGGGCGCGGTTGATGGCTTCGAATTCCTGACCGGCGCGGAAAGTCGCCTCGGCGGCGCGCAGTACCGGGTCGTTTTCCAGTGCCATGGTGTAGACGTCGGTCAGCGTATCGGCCTGCGCGGGCGCGGCCAGTGCGACCGCCAGGGCGCCGCCGATCAGGCAGCGTTGCAGTGGGTTGATCATCGTCGGGGTTGCCTTGTCCGAAGTTCGTGTTGCGGCGTGCAGCTTGCAGCGCCAGTTTAACAGAGCGCGGTGTCCGGAACCTATCGGGAGCGGCGCGCTGCGACCGGGTGCGGGCCCGGCGCGACCGGAGGCGCGATCGGAGCGCCGGCCGATTCCCGGCGAGGTCCGGACAGACACGATATACTTCCTCGCTGTGTACCGTTACCGATTACGGGTAGCTCCACCGCTTAGACGCAGGATTTCGCCGTACAGATGACCCGCGCCGCCTCACGATATTTCGTCGACCTCGGACAGCATCTCGCCGAGTGCGACACCAACTACGTCCGTCTGCGCAAACTGGTGCCGCAGATGCACCGGGGCGCGCGGCGAGACATCGGCATCGCCGTCGGCGACGGGCGGCCGGTCAGGGTG
>CAZOUC010000267.1:0-3004 GCA_964582825.1 uncultured Enterobacteriaceae bacterium
GGTGCCGTACAGGCTGTCGCCGTTGACGATCACCGGAACGTTCACTTCCTCGTAACCGTGCTCGGTGGTGTGCAGGTCGAGCATGAACTGGGCCAGGGCGCGGTGCAGGCGCGCCAGGCGTCCGCGCAGCACGACGAATCGGGCGCCGGTGAGCTTGGCCGCCAGTTCGAAGTCCATGTCACCGTGCAGCGCGCCGAGATCGACGTGATCCCGGACCGGGAACGCGAACTCGGGGGGCTCGCCCCAGCGCGAGTGTTCGACGTTGTCGTCCTCGCCGTCGCCGTCCGGTACCGAGTCGTCGGGCAGGTTGGGGATTTCGGCGAGCATGGCATTGAGCCCGGCGTGCACGGTGTCCCCCCGCGCCTTGAGTTCGTCGAGGCGCGTGGCGATCTCGACGAGGGCGTCGGATACGGAGCGCTTCGCCTCTTCCGGCGTCAGGCCTTCGCGAACCAGTTCGCCGATGCGCTTCGAAGCCTGCTTGCGTTCGCCGAGCAGGCGCTGCGTCTCGACGTCGAGTGCCTTGCGTTCGCTCTCCAGACCGCGATAGCGTTCGACATCGAGGCGAAAGCCCTTGCGCGCCACCCGTCGCGCGACGTCCTCGGCATCCTGCCGCAGTTGTTTCGGATCGATCATGCGTCGCCCGTATCCGTGTTCCGGCCCTTTACAGGCGCGCCAGTGTACACGGGGGCCGGCCGCCCCATAAAGCTCAATCCTGCCGCCTTCAGGCCAGCAGAAGACGCGCGACCTGCATGCCGGCACCTGCGCCGGCAAGGCACAGCAGGACGCTCGCGCCGACGTAGACCGCCGCCCAGGCGATGCTGCCGCTCTGCCACATCAGGACGGCATCCAGAGAGAAGGTCGAGAAGGTCGTGAATGCGCCGAGGAAGCCGATCATCAGCAGCTCTCGCCAGTCGGCGTGCAGCTGAGCCCGCTCGATCACCAGCACGTACAGCACGCCGATCAGCGTCGATCCGAGCAGGTTGACCAGCAGAGTGCCGACGGCGAAACGCAGGCCCAGCTGATCGTGTATCCAGGCTACCAGGGCGTGTCGGCCGACGGCGCCGAGCGCCCCGCCGCAGGCGATCATCAGCAGCTCACGCATCGGCTTCCCGCCCCGCCGCCTGCCGGTCGAGGCCGGCCAGCCAGTCGAGCTTGGCGGCGATCTTCTTCTCCAGGCCACGGTCGCTCGGTCGGTAGTAGCGACGTCCGGCCAGTTCCTTCGGCAGATAGTTCATGCCCGCCGCGTAGGCATGGGGTTCGTCGTGTGCGTATCGATACGCGCTGCCGTGGCCCAACTCCCGGGTCAGACGCGTCGGCGCGTTGCGCAGGGCGAGCGGCACCTCGTAGCTGGGCGACCCGGCGACCTCGTCGCGAGCCGCCTCGAAGGCGCGGTACACGGCGTTGCTCTTCGCGGCGCAGGCCAGGTACAGCGTGGCCTGGGCCAGCGCCAGTTCACCTTCGGGGCTGCCGAGGCGCTCGACGGCCTGCCAGACCGCCAGGCTGTGCTCGAGGGCGCGCGGGTCGGCGAGCCCGATGTCCTCGCTCGCCATGCGCAGCAGGCGCCGCGCCAGGTAGCGCGGGTCGCAGCCGCCGTCGATCATGCGCGTCAGCCAGTACAGGGCCGCGTCCGGTGCACTGCCGCGTATCGCCTTGTGCAGGGCCGAGATCTGGTCGTAGAACTGGTCGCCGCCCTTGTCGAAGCGCCGCTGCGAGCCGCTGAGCACCTCGTCGAGCAAGCGATCGCCGATCTCTCCGCCCTGCCCGGCCAGGCTCGCCGCCAGTTCGAGCAGGCTCAGGGCGCGGCGCGCGTCGCCGTCCGCGGCCGCCGCAATGCGTGCCAGCTGCTCCGGGCCGGCGCGCAGGCCGAGTCCCGCAAGCTCCGCGTCCCGGTCCAGGGCGCGCTGCAGCAGCAGGCGCAGGTCCGCTTCCTCGAGCGCGCGGAGGACGTAGACGCGTGCCCGCGACAGCAGGGCGTTGTTCAGTTCGAAGGAGGGATTCTCCGTCGTAGCGCCGATGAACAGCACCGTGCCGTCCTCGACGTGGGGCAGGAAGGCGTCCTGTTGCGCCTTGTTGAAGCGATGGACCTCGTCGACGAACAGCACCGTCGCCCGCTGCCGCTCACTGCGCTCCTCGCGGGCCGTATCGATCGCCGCGCGGATGTCCTTGACGCCCGCGAGGACGGCCGAGATGCGCAGGAAACGCGCGCCGCTGGTGCGGGCCAGGAGTCCCGCCAGAGTGGTCTTGCCGACGCCGGGCGGTCCCCACAGGATCATCGAGTGCAGGCGGCCGCTGTCCGCCGCTTCGCGCAGCGGCTTGCCGGGCTCGAGCAGGTGGCGCTGGCCGCAGAAGTCCCCGAGCGTTTCCGGCCGCAGCCGGGCGGCGAGCGGCCGCGGGTCCGGCTCAGTCATCGACCAGGACGTCGACGCCGTCGGGGATCTCGAAGCGGAACCGCTCCGGCCCGGGCGGGGTCGTGCTGTCGACGTCCTCGAAGCGGATCTCGGTGCGTTGCCCGAAGGCGTCCACGAGCGCCAGGGCGGTCGGCGCGCCGTCGTCGAAGGCGATTTCGAGGCTCTCGAACAGGCTGTCCCCGGCGAGCGGCTGCAGGCGGTAGCGGTGCCCGCTGCCGTCGCCACCGTCGATCCGGGCTACCTCGTAGGCTTCTTCGAGGGCCTTCGGGTCGCCGCCGAACAGCAACGACGGCGTGTGCTGCAGGTCCGGGTCGACCGGGCGTACCACGACCTGCTCGAGGTCGGGCTCGTACTGCCAGAGGGTTTCCCCGTCACTGACCAGGCTCTGCGGCCAGGGCCACTCGGTCTGCCAGCTGAAGCGATTGCCACGGGCGATGTGCACGGTGCCGCTCGAGCGTTGCAGTTCGGATCCGTCAGGATCGATGACACGTTGTTCGAAGCGAGCCGTCAGGTGATCAATGGCGGACAGGCGCGCCTGCAGGTCCTCGGCCGGTCCGGCGGCGCGGATGCGTCGGAGCACCTCGCTCGCGGCCAGC
>CAZOUC010000267.1:3014-4631 GCA_964582825.1 uncultured Enterobacteriaceae bacterium
GAAAGGACGTCTACGTGAGTCTGACGCCGTCGCCCTCGGCCGGTCCGGCGGCGAGGAGCGGTGAGGTCAGCAGCAGTATCGGCAGCAATCGGCTCAAACGGGCGTCGACTCAGACGGGTGGCGGAGCGAGGACCTCCCGGCTGCCGTTGGTGTTCATCTCGCTGACCACGCCGGCGGCTTCCATCGCTTCGATCATTCGCGCCGCCCGATTGTAGCCGATGCGCAGCTTGCGCTGCACCGACGAGATCGAGGCCTTGCGACTCTCGGTCACGTAGCGCACGGCCTCGTCGTAGAGCTGGTCGGCCTCGGGATCGTCCGAGTCCTGTTCCAGGCCGGGGATCGACGCGCCCGCCGGCACGTCGTCGAGCAGACCCTCGATGTAGTTGGGTTCACTGCGTTCGCGCCAGTGCGCCACGACGCGGTGCACCTCGTCGTCGGAGACGAAGGCCCCGTGCACGCGGATCGGTACGCCGCTGCCCGGCGGCAGGTACAGCATGTCGCCGTGGCCGAGCAATTGCTCGGCGCCGCCCTGGTCGAGGATCGTTCGGCTGTCGACCTTGGACGAGACCTGGAACGAGATCCGGGTCGGAATGTTGGCCTTGATCAGCCCGGTGATGACGTCGACCGACGGGCGCTGCGTCGCGAGTACCAGGTGGATGCCCGCCGCGCGCGCCTTCTGCGCGATGCGCGCGATGAGTTCTTCCACTTTCTTGCCGACGATCATCATCATGTCGGCGAACTCGTCGATGACGACGACGATGGCCGGCAGCGCTTCGAGTGCCGGCGCCTCGGGCGGCTCTTCCCCGTCCAGGAGCAGCTGCGGCGCCTGCCAGGTCGGGTCCGGGATGGGCTCGCCGGCAGCCGCCGCTTCGCGCACCTTGCGGTTGAACCCGGCCAGGTTGCGCACGCCGAGCGCCGCCATCAGCTGGTAGCGCCGTTCCATTTCGGCAACGCACCAGCGCAGGCCGTTGGCCGCGTCCTTCATATCCGTGATGACCGGCGTGAGCAGGTGCGGAATGCCTTCGTAGACCGACAGCTCGAGCATTTTCGGGTCGACGAGCATCAGGCGAACATCGGCCGGTGAGGCCTTGTACAGCAGGCTGAGCAGCATGCCGTTGACGCCGACCGACTTGCCCGAGCCGGTGGTGCCGGCGACCAGCAGGTGCGGCATCTTGGCGAGATCCACGACCACCGGCTGCCCGGAGATGTCGTGGCCGAGTGCCAGCGACAGGCTCGACTTGGCGGCGTCGTAGGCTTTGCTGCCCAGTACTTCGCTGAGCATGACGATATCCCGGTCCTCGTTGGGTATCTCGATGCCGATGACGGTCTTGCCGGGAATGACCTCGACGACGCGCACGCTGATCACCGCCAGCGACCGGGCCAGGTCCTTCACGAGGTTGGAGATCTTGCTGACCTTCATGCCCGGGGCCGGCTGCACCTCGAAACGGGTGATCACGGGGCCGGGGTACACCGCCTTGACCTCGACGTCGATGCCGAAGTCCTGCAGCTTCATGACCAGTTGCTGCGAGCGAGCCTGCAAAGACTCCGCGTCGTGCTGGCGGCGCTGCGACTGGTCGCGGGCGTCCAGCAGGCCCAGCGGCGGCAGCTGGCCGTCCT
>CAZOUC010000268.1:0-4606 GCA_964582825.1 uncultured Enterobacteriaceae bacterium
TCCTTTTCGTAGTTGACCGTATCGATCGGGTCCATCACTACGCCGATCTGCCGCGACAACTCAGTTTCCCGTGCATCAGGAGTGGAGCGACCCGCCACTTTCGCGGGACGCGTCGCATCTTGCCCCAGAAGCGACGCGGCCGCCAATCCCGGCCTGTATTTTTGTGCCAAACTGGTCTATTAAATTAGCCGAATCAGGGATTTGGTCCAGGAGCCGACCGCCCCGCGGCGGCGCGGCACCCGACGCACAATTGCGGTACAGTGAGCGCGGGGTTGCTGGGACGACCCCGTCGTCGCCGGCGTCAGCTCCGCCTGACTCCGCCGAGCCGGCGATCGCTGCCCGCCACTTCTTAAGGAACCGTTGCAATGGACAGTAGCCTGGCAAGCCTGAAAGTCATGATCATCGACGACAGCAAGACGATCCGGCGCACGGCCGAGACCCTGCTGCAGAAAGAAGGTTGCGAAGTGATCACAGCCGAGGACGGTTTCGACGCCCTGGCCAAGATCGCGGATCACAAGCCGGACATCATATTCGTCGACGTCATGATGCCTCGCCTGGACGGCTACCAGACCTGCGCCCTGATCAAGAACAACAGCGAGTTCAAATCGACTCCGGTGGTCATGCTGTCGAGCAAGGACGGCCTGTTCGACAAGGCCAAGGGGCGAATCGTCGGGTCCGACCAGTACCTGACCAAGCCGTTCAGCAAGCAGGAACTGCTGGATGCCATTCGCCAGCACATTTCGCCCCAGGGCTGAAGCATCGCGAGGAGACCGCAGTCATGGCTCGCATTCTCATCGTGGACGACTCGCCGACCGAGACTTTCCAGGTAAACAGCCTGCTGACGCGGCAGGGATACGAAGTGATCAGCGCCGACTCCGGCGAACGCGGTGTCGCCCTGGCCCGGGAGGAGCAGCCCGACCTGATTCTGATGGACATCGTCATGCCGGGCCTCAACGGTTTTCAGGCCACGCGACAACTGAGCCGCGATTCAGCCACCCGCCACATTCCCGTCGTCATCCTGACCACCAAGAACCAGGAAACCGATCGCCTCTGGGGTGAGCGCCAGGGCGCCAAGGGTTACCTGACCAAACCCGTCGACGAAAAGCTGCTGGTGGAGACGATCAAGCGGCTGCTCGACGGCAGCTGATGTCAGGCAGCGTCCATGAACCAGTCGAGTGAGCCCTTCCAGCAGCTGCTGGATATTGCCAGTCGCAGCCAGTCGGCGGCCGCGGGCCTGCCGGCGCAGCTCAAGGTGCAGCCCCACTGGAGCGGCATCGGCTTCGCCTCCGGGGGCCATCGTATGGTCGCGCCGATGGGGCAGGTCATCGAGATCCTTGCCGTGCCGAGCTGTACCCGGCTGCCCCGGGTCAAGCCCTGGGTTCGCGGCGTGGCCAACGTGCGGGGCCGACTCCTACCACTGGTCGATCTCGAGGCTTTCTGGGGCGGCTCGCTCAGCAGCAACCGCCGCGGCCACCGCGTGCTGGTACTGGAAGTCGACGAGCGCTACTGCGGCGTGATCGTCGACGAGGTCTTCGGAATCAAGCACTTCCCGGTCGACACCTACGTCCACGACACCCCGGATATCGGCGCCGAGCGGGAGCGCTTCGTCGGCGGCGCCTACGTCTCGCACGACGGGCAGTGGGCCCTGTTCCGTGCCGACCGTCTGATGCACGACCCGGACTTCATGGATACGGCGATCTGAGCGATCGCAGCGTGAACAACAAGATGAGGAACTGCTCATGAATGCGAAGAAGACGGCGATAGCGGGGCGCGGTCCAAACAATCGCTGGATGGTGTTCTGGAGCGTCGTGCTGGTGCTGGCGATCGCCGCGTTCATCGCCAACGTCGTGATGATCTTCCGCGATTCCTCCAATGACGCCCGCTACCTCGAGCTTGCCGGCGAACTGCGGGTGCAGTCGCAGCAGATGGCGACGGCGGCCCGCGAAGCGCTGGCCGGCCGTGATTCCGCATTCGACAGTCTGGTCCGGGCCCGGGACGGCTTCGATAGAGCGCTGCGCGTTCTGTCCAACGGTGACGCCGGGCTGCCCTCGCCACGGCCTCTGCTTGGCGACGAGCTGTCGGTCCTGGGTCGCCAGTGGACCCAGCTCGAACCGGCGGCCAACGGCATCACCGAGAACCGCGAGCAGATTCTGTTCCTGCACGATGTGGCCCGCAATCTCAACGCCTCGATCCCGACCCTGCAGCAGGAGTACGCGGCGGTCGTCGACTCTCTGACCGAAACCGGCGCGAGCGGCCAGCAGGTGGCGCTGGCGCAGCGCCAGGTGTTCCTCGCCGAACGCATCTCCCGCAACGTCGACCGGATCCTGCGCGGCGGCGAAGACGCCGTCACCGCCGCGGAACAGTTCCGCGCCGACGCCGACAATTTCGGCAAGGTGCTCGACGGCATGCTCAACGGCAACGCCGCGCTGCGCGTCAACCGTGTGTCCAACAGCGCCGCGCGAGCCAACCTCAACCGTGTCGACGAGTTGTTCGCCGTGGTCAGCAGCAGCGTCGAGGACATCCAGGCCACCTCGTCCAACCTGTTCGCGGCGCGCCAGTCGGCCGACGTTATCGAGGAACTCACGCCCCAGGTGCAGACGGCGACCTCCGTGCTGATCGACGGCATTGACCGCCTCGGGGACGCCCGCCCGCTGAACGACCGCACGGCGCTGATCGCCGGCGCGGCAGCGCTGATTTCGCTGGCCATGCTCGGTTGGCTGTCGATCACCAACACGCGCCGTCGCCTGGCCGCAACGGCGGAAACCAACGACCGCAACCAGCAGGCGATCCTGCGTCTGCTCGACGAGCTCGCCGGCCTCGCCGACGGTGACCTGACCACCACGGCGACCGTCAGCGAGGATTTCACCGGAGCCATCGCCGACGCCATCAATTACACGATCGACCAGTTACGGGTGCTCGTGTCGTCGATCAACACCACGTCGATGAGCGTGTCCGGCGCCGCGGAACAGACCCGTTCGACGGCCCTGCAGCTCGCCGAGGCCTCCGAGCACCAGGCGCAGGAAATCGCCGGCGCCTCGGCGGCGATCAACGAGATGGCGATCACCATCGACCAGGTGTCCTCGAACGCGGCCGAGTCGGCCGGGGTTGCCGAGCGCTCGGTGTCGCTCGCCAAGAGCGGTTCCGAGGTCGTGCAGAACACCATTCGCGGCATGGACAACATCCGCGAGCAGATCCAGGAAACCGCCAAGAGGATCAAGCGGCTCGGTGAGAGCTCGCAGGAAATCGGCGACATCGTCTCGCTGATCAACGACATCGCCGACCAGACCAACATCCTGGCGCTGAACGCGGCGATCCAGGCGTCGATGGCCGGCGATGCCGGGCGCGGCTTCGCGGTCGTTGCCGACGAGGTGCAGCGCCTTGCCGAGCGCTCCAGCGCCGCGACCAAGCAGATCGAGGCCCTGGTGAAGACGATTCAGTCGGACACACAGGAAGCGGTGATCTCGATGGAAACGACCACCACCGAGGTGGTGCGGGGCGCTCGCCTGGCTGAGGACGCCGGCGTGGCACTGGAGGAAATCGAGACGGTGTCCTCGCACCTTGCCGAACTGATCCAGAACATCTCCAACGCAGCGCGCCAGCAGGCGTCGTCGGCAGGCCACATCTCCAACACCATGAACATCATCCAGGAGATCACCTCCCAGACCTCTTCGGGCACCACGGCCACCGCGCAGGCGATCGGTGACCTGTCGGAAATGACCGACGAACTGCGCAATTCGGTCGCCGGCTTCAAGCTGCCGGACGGTCCGGACGGCGCTCGGGCCTGACGGGTACGCGGGGCTGACGGACTAAGCGAATGGCGACGCAACGGGATTACGGCGCGCTGCGCTGGGTGGTCGGGCAGATCGAGGAGATGGTCGATCAGGCCTCCCGCGAGCTGCTGGCGTACGCAGACAAGCGCAGCGAAACCACCCGGCTGCGGCTGAGCCTGACCTATACGCACCAGATCCACGCCACCTTGCGGGTGCTCGACTGCCCGAGCGCCACGCGGCTTGCCGAGGAAGTCGAGGCGGTGGTGCAGGCGCTCGTCAACGAGGAACTGGCGCCGACCGAACAGGTGTTGCAGACCGTCTTGACCGGTGTCATGCAGATTCCGGGCTACCTCAAGCGCGTGGCCAACGCCGGACAGGAGTTCCCGGCCGCATTGCGACCGATGCTCAGCGACCTGCGCAGCGCGCGCGGCCTGACCCTGCCGCCGGATGCCGACGACGGTCCGATCGACACGGCGGTCCTGCTGCAGGGCTCGGGTCCCGAGGCGGCGCCCGCCAGCGATGAGCAACTGCAGGGGCTGCGAGCCGAGCGTCAGCGCTACCAGCAGGCCCTGCTCGACCTGCTGCGCGGCGGCGACCTCCGGGACTGCCTCGGACAGATGCGGCAGAGTTTCGAAAAGGTGCCGCGGATTCTCGACGCACCGGGACAGCGCGCTTTCTGGCAGGCCGCCGAGGCACTCGCCGACGCCCTGGGGCGCGATGCCCTGCCGCTCGACCCGGCGGTGCGGACGGTGCTGCGGGAGCTGGACGGCACGCTGAAGTCGATGATCGACGCCGGCACGGAGGCGACGCGACGGGTCCCCGACGAGGAGCTGTAC
>CAZOUC010000269.1:0-4599 GCA_964582825.1 uncultured Enterobacteriaceae bacterium
GACGCCGCGGCCGCTGCCGACCATGTGGCTGAACCCCGATGTGCGCGACCTGTTCGCGTTCCGTTACGAGGATTTCGAGCTGCGGGGCTACGATCCGCACCCGCACATCCCCGCGCCGGTGGCCGTATGAGGGTCGCCCTGGTTGCCGCCGCCGCCGATAACGACGTCATCGGCCGCAACAACGAGCTGCCCTGGCATCTGCCCGAGGACCTGCGGCGTTTCAAGGCCCTGACGCTCGGCAAGCCGGTGATCATGGGGCGCCTGACATTCGAGTCGATCCGCAGGCCGCTGCCACGGCGCACCAATTTCGTCGTCAGCGGTCGCCGGGATTTCCGACCTGACGGGGTCGAGGTCGTCGCTGAGCTCGCGACCGCCATCGATCGCGCGAAGCAGGTCGCGGCGCGCGACGGCGTGGACGAGGTGATGGTCCTCGGCGGTGGCCAGATCTACCGTGCGGCCCTGGACTGCGCCGACCGCGTGTACCTGACTCGCGTGCACGCGCGGCCGGACGGAGACGCGTGGTTCCCCCGGCTCGACCCGGCGCAGTGGCGCCTGGTGGCGAGCGACGAGCAGCCGGCCGACGACGAGAATCCGATCGCCTGCAGTTACTGCATTTTCGATCGGATCAATGAAACTGTCACAGCTCCGTGATCCCCTAGGGACCGTGCCGGAGCGGCGTTGCCAAAGCAAAAGAGATGTGCTTTTATGCACCTCCGTTTGTCCAGCCGAAGGCTCGCGACAGCGCCGGCCACGACTGCAGTGAAAAATATAAATCGAGTCGAAAAGGCACCCGACACCGTCTCAGAGAATTACCCTGGCTTAGGAATCTCAACTCCCATGGAAAAGCAGATGATGAAACCGCTCGTGCTCGCCTCGGCGCTCGTCGCGTCGAGTCTGGCCGCCTCCACGGCGATCGCAGACCGACTCGACGACGTGCTGCGGGTTGGCCAGAACCGTACCGAAGCGGCCCAGGAGTCGCAGCAGCGGATCGACCAGATCGCCGACCAGACCCGCACCCTGCTGACCGAGTACAAGCAGGTCAACAAGCAGATCGAGGGTCTCAAGGTCTACAACTCGCGTCTCGAGCGTCAGATCGCCAACCAGGAACAGCGGATGGCGGACATCGACGAGTCGATCGCCGACATCACGGTGATCCAGCGCCAGATCCTGCCGCTGGCGATTCGCATGGTCGACGGGCTCGAGGAGTTCGTGAACCTGGACCTGCCGTTCCACATGGAGGAGCGCCAGGGGCGCATCGAGTTCCTGCGTGAGAACATGGACCGCTCGGACCTGTCCACCGCCGAGAAATTCCGCCAGGTGCTCGAAGCCTACAAGATCGAGAACGAGTACGGCCGCAAGCTCGACAGCTACACCGACACGATCAACCTGGACGGCAGCGAGCGCGAGGTGAACATCCTGCGCATCGGCCGCATCGCCCTGCTGTACCAGACCACGGACCTCAACAACTTCGGTTACTGGGATCAGGAGTCCGACCAGTGGACGCCCCTGTCCGGCGGCGAATTCCGTTCCGCCATCACCAAGGGTATCCGCATGGCCAACAAGCAGGCCTCGATCGACATCCTGACCGTTCCCGTCCCGGCACCGGAGGCTCAATAAATGAAGCACCTGAAGACACTGATTGCCGCTGGTGCCGCCTGCGTCGCGCTGGCCGTCCCGGCCATCGCGCAGGAAGCGCGCAGCATGGACGAACTGCTCGACCTGGTCGAGCAGGGCATGAGCCGCGAGGCCCAGCAGAACCGCGAGCGCGAAGCGCAGTTCCGTGCCGACAAGGCCAACCAGCAGCGCCTGCTGAACGAGGCCGAGGCCGAGCGCGAGCGCCAGCAGAACCGCTCGACCCAGCTCGAGGCGCAGTTCGAGGAAAACGAGCTGCTGATCGCACAGAAGCTGCGGCAACTGCAGGAACGCAAGGGTTCGCTGACCGAACTGTTCGGCCACGTGACCTCGGCCGCCGGTGACGCGCGCGCCACCTTCCAGACCTCGCTGACCAGCGCCGAGTTCGGTCTCGACCGGGTCGAGGCGATCGACAACCTGATCGATCTGGCCAGCAGCAGCGACAAGCTGCCGAAGATGGAACAGCTAGAGAAGCTCTGGCTCGAACTGACCCGCGAGATGGCCGCCTCAGGCGACATCACCCGTTTCTCGACCGACATCAACAATCCGGACGGCACCCAGGGACAGGCCGACGTGGTGCGCGTCGGGGTCTGGAACATCATCACCACCGACGGCCAGTACACGAGTTACGAAGACGGCGAACTCAGTATCCTGGCCCGCCAGCCCGCCGGCCGCTTCACCGGTGCCGCCGCGGACCTGGCTTCTGCCAGCTCCGGCATCCACGGTTTCGGTATCGACCCGACCGGGCCTTCCGGCGGCTCCTACCTGGCGGCGCTGATCGACGCGCCGACCCTCGAGGAACGCTGGCGCCAGGGTGGCGTGGTCGGCTACATCATCACCGGCCTCGGCGCCTTCGCCCTGCTGCTGGCGCTGTGGCGACTGGTCGTCCTGTCCACGATGGGCGCCCAGGTCAGCTCCCAGCTCAAGAGCTCGACCGCGAACAAGAACAACCCGCTGGGCCGGGTTCTCGCCGTGCACGAGGAAAACCCGAACATGGACACCGAGACCCTCGAGCTGAAGCTCAGCGAGGCGGTGTTGCGTGAACTGCCCAGGATCGAGATCGGCCTGACCCTGCTGAAGATCATCTCCGCCGTCGCGCCGCTGCTCGGACTGCTCGGCACCGTGACCGGTATGATCATCACCTTCCAGGCGATCA
Source organism: uncultured Enterobacteriaceae bacterium (assembly GCA_964582825.1). GTDB lineage: Bacteria > Pseudomonadota > Gammaproteobacteria > Pseudomonadales > UBA5518 > CAZOUC01. The sequence goes on from CAZOUC010000269.1 coordinate 2,789, forward strand.
CGATCTTCGGCGCCGGTGACCCGAAAGCGATGGCCGGCGGTATCTCCTCGGCGCTGATCACGACCGTGCTCGGCCTGTGCGTGGCCATTCCTACGGTGCTGCTGCACACGATCGTATCCGGTCGTGCCAAGCGCATCATCCACGTGCTCGAGGAACAAACGACGGGCATCATTGCCGAACATACCGAGGGCAGCCTGAGGGGCAGCTGATGAGCTTCTACGAAGCCTTCGAGTCGATTCGGGCCTTCATGGACAAGGGCGGGCAGGTCCTGTGGCTGATCGCCGCCCTGACCTTCGTCATGTGGAGCTTCGTTTTCGAACGCATCTGGTTCTATCGCACGGGCTTGAAGCAACTGGTCGCCGGCACGCTGGCGACCTGGGAAGCTCGCAGCGAGCGCCAGTCCTGGAACGCCCGTCAGGTGCGCCGGGCGATGATCTCCCGGGTCAACCAGCAGATCAACGCGTTCCTGCCCATGATCAAGACCCTCGTGGCGCTGTGCCCGCTGCTTGGACTGCTGGGCACGGTGACCGGTATGATCGAGGTGTTCCACGTCATGGCGGTGACCGGCGGCGGGGACGCCAAGTCGATGGCCGGTGGCGTGTCGCGTGCGACCATCCCGACCATGGCCGGCATGGTCGCGGCCCTGTCCGGGGTGTTCGCCAACACCTACATTACCCGGGTGGCCACGCGTGAGAGCCAGCTGCTCAATGACAGCCTGACATCGGATCACTGATATGAGACGCAGTACGGCCTTTTCCACGTCGAAAGAGGACCAGCAGACCGGCAACGAAATCGACCTGACGCCGATGCTCGACGTCGTGTTCATCATGCTGATCTTCTTCATCGTCACCGCCTCCTTCGTCAAGGAGGCGGGCATCGAGGTGGACCGGCCCGAAACCGTGACCGCCGAGCAGAAGAAGAACGCCAAGATCCTGATCGCCGTCAGCCAGAACAACGAAATCTGGATCGACAAGCGGCGCGTCGACGAGCGTTCCGTGAAGCTGAACATCGAGCGCCTGCTCGCCGAAAACCCCAAGGGCGGCGTCGTCGTGCAGGCCGACAACCGCTCCAACGCCAAGACCGTGGCCCTGGTGCTCGACGCGGCGCGTGACGCCGGCGCCGCGGACGTGGCGATCTCTTCATTGCGAGGTTGAAGCGATGGCATTCCTTCGAGTAATCGTTTCTGCAGCGCTGGCCGTTGTCGTTACCTTCGGCCTGCTGCTGCTGATGCACACCCTGATCGAGACCGCGGACAAGAGCATCGACGAAGGGGCCGCAACCCGGATCGCCGATATCACGATGCCGGAAATCGAGATCGAGACCAACGTCAAGGAACAGAAGCCGGAAAAGCCGGACGATCCGGAAGAGCCGCCGCCACCGCTTGATACGCCGCAGGTCGACTTCGAAATGTCGCCCAACGTGGTCAACATGGCGATCTCGCCCAAGGCCAACGTCAACATCAGTTCCGGTCTCGGCCTCGGTGCTTCGGACGGCGAGTACCTGCCGATCGTGAAAGTCGCCGCGGTCTACCCCCGGCGCGCCCAGACCCGCGGCATCACCGGCTACTGCATCGTCGAGTACACCGTGACGTCCAGCGGCGCCACCCGTGACCCGGTGCCGATCGACTGCGAACCGTCCGGCGTGTTCGAGAGCGCGTCGGTCAAGGCGGCCGCGAAGTTCAAGTACAAGCCGCGCGTGATCGACGGCGAGGCCGTCGAGGTGGCCGGTGTGCGTAACCGCTTCATCTACGAGCTCGAAAACTGAACGGGGTGAACGCGACGATGATGCAGACGACGATGCGAACCCTCCCG
>CAZOUC010000270.1:0-4578 GCA_964582825.1 uncultured Enterobacteriaceae bacterium
GAGCTCGCCGAGCGGCTCGACGAGCTCGAGGGCATGCGGGACCGGCAGATCGTGCTGTACTGCCGCAGCGGCCGCCGCGTCGGCATCGCCGCCGGGCTGCTGCGTGAACAGGGATTCGAAACGCTGGCACACCTGAGCGGCGATTTCGGCGCCTGGGCCCGCTCGGGCCACCCGGTCGAAGCCGACTGATGAGCGCCGCCGTGCGCGCCGCCCCGGCGATCGAGCGCGGCGGTTTCGCCGCACTGCTGCTGGCGCTCAACGCGGTGCCGCTGGTCGGCGTGCTGTTCTGGGACTGGTCGAGCTTCGACCTGATCTTCCTCTACTGGCTCGAAAACCTGTTCATCGGGCTGTTCTTCCTGCTGCGCTTCGTGGTCAGGCCCTTCGAGCACATGGCCGAGGCGGCCGGCGTGCTGATGATGGCCGCCTTCTTCACCTTTCACTACGGCATGTTCTGCTTCGGCCACGGCGTGTTCGTGCTGGCCCTGTTCGGCGGCGACCCGGGCCCTGCCGTGGACTTCGACAACCCGTTCGCGGCGATCCTGCCGGTGCTGCGCGTCAATGGCCTGGAGCTTGCCGCCCTGGCCCTGTTCGGCTTCCAGGCCGCCGACTGGGTTCGCGATCTGTACAACCACGGGATGGGGTACGCCGGCGTCAAGCAGCTGATGGTCGCACCGTATCGGCGCATCGTCGTTCTGCATCTGACCCTGATCGGCTCGGGATTCCTGCTCAGTACCCTGCACGATCCGCTGGCCGGACTGGTGCTGCTGGTTGCGCTGAAGACCGGTTTCGATTTCTACCACTGGCGACGCGACGAACTCGCCGACGACCGCCGCGACGACGACGAGCTCAGTCCGCAGATCCGCGAGCGCATCGATCGCCTGCTGGACAACCCGGAGATCACCGTCAACGGTCGCACGCAGCGCTTCGACAGCTTCGAGGACCTCGAAAGCAGTCCACATTACCGGCTGCTGCACGGTATGCTCAGGATTGGTCTGGGGCGGAAGCAGAGCCGTGCAGTGGATCGGTACATCGATGCGAAACTGGTCGAGAGAAACCAGCGCGGGCGCCTTTCGTGAGGGCGCTGCTGGCCGTCTTGATCCTGGGTGCCGCGGCCCTGGTCGCCAATGCTGATGGCGACGGCGAGAACTTCGTTTTTGAGGATTGGCCGGGTCCGCCGCTGACCGTTCACCATGTCGAACCGGAATCCGCCGCAGCGACGTCCCCGGTGGTCATCGTCATGCACGGCATGGGCCGCAATGCCGACGAGTATCGCGACGCCTGGCGTGACGCCGCGCAGCGTCACGGTTTGACGGTGTACGCGCCGGAGTTCGACCGGCGGCGGTTTCCGGGTTCGCAGGGCTACAATCTCGGCGGCTCTGCCGCCCCCGAGGCCAGCCCGTTCGCCGCCATCGAGCCGCTGTTCGATGCGATCCGCGCGCGCCGTGGTGCGCAGGCGCCCGACCGCTACGTGCTGTTCGGTCACTCGGCCGGGTCGCAGTTCGTGCACCGCTACCTGCTGCTGCGGCCCGCACCGCGCCTCGATCTGGCGATCGCCGCCAACGCCGGCTGGTACACGACGCCCGATGCGTCCGTGGCCTGGCCCTACGGCCTTGCCGGGCGCGGCGACGCGGCGCGAGCGCGCCTGCCCGCGGCGCTGCAGCGCCCGATGATCGTGTTGCTCGGGACCGCCGACACCGATCCCGCCCACGCCTCCCTGCGCCGCACGCCGGAGGCCATGGCGCAGGGACCGCACCGCTACGCGCGCGGTCTGCACTTCCTCGAACGTGCCGGGGCGGCGGCGGACGCCGCCGGCGTGCCGCTGGGCTGGCGACTCGAGACGGTACCGGGCGTGGACCACGACTTCCGACGCATGAGCGCGGCAGCCGCCGAGCTCGTCGTCAGAACAATCCACCAAAAGGAGCGCTGAACGCGACCTTGCGGGCGCCGCCGGCGGCGCTCAGTGTGGGCGCGCGCTGGTGTCGGGATCGATACCGAGGGCGCGCAATTGCGCCTCGGCTACCGGGTCCCGCGTCTCGAGCCAGGTCCGGTAGAGACCCAGCACGTCCTCGCTGTCGAACCGCTCGGTGCGCGCGCAGGCCCGTGCGACGAGGTCCAGCATGCGACCGAAGGTGCGCGACAGCTCGGCGAAGATGTGGCGGTTGCCCGTGGCGTTGTCGGCGAGATAGTCGTAGGCGCCGCCGCCCATGCCGACGAAATAGTCCTGGCGGATGCCGTGCCGCGTGTACCTCTCGGGGAACAGGGCGCCGAGAAACAGCGCCATGTCGCCGAGCTGCTGCAGCAGCAGGCAGCGTTCACGTTCATTGCGCGCCTCGAGCGCGTCGCCGTAGAGCAGGGCGAGGGGGCGCAGGTCCAGCCGGCCGTCCTCGTAAGCGAACAGGCGTTCGCTGCGACCGAAGCGGTCGAGCAGGCTGCCGAGGTACCAGTAGGTGTCCTCGTGCGGTGGCGGGCGATAGCGTTCCCCGACGTCTGCCAGGCGGTCCTTGAAATAGCAGGACAGCGACGTCTCGGCCACCGGCAGCGGCTTGGAATCCAGAAGCATAAGACCTCCTCGCTCTGAGCCGTATTTGCTCTGTATAGCGCATCGAAGGGCTATGAAAAAGCCCCCGTTCCGCCCCCGGGCCGTGCCGGGACGCGCTTTGACATCAGTCTGGCGCGTGTCGCGCAAGCCGTGCGCCAGCCAGCCGGAGCCGGCTGACGAGGACCCACGAAAGGGCTTCGGAATCGCGCTGCGAGCGTTGGACGGGCCATTCCGGCAGATCACCAGCAGTACCGCGCCGGAGCCGAAGAAGTCGTCACCGGCGCCGCAGATGGGCGACTGGGACTGACGATTCCCGCTGCCGAACCCCGCGTACCCACGCGGGGTTTTTTTTGCCTGCGATCCGGCCCGGACGCGATAATCGCCTTTCGCAGATCGGAGAGAGACGATGGAACAGAGGCCGAACGCAGCCAGCGACGCTTCGCGGGTCGCCACTGACGATCCCTGGCTGTGGCTCGAGGACGTGACCGGCGCGCGGGCGCTGGACTGGGTCGAGCGGCACAACGAGCGCGCGCTGGCCCTGCTGCGACCGCTGGAGCCGTACGAGGCCCTGTACCGTCGCAACCGCGAGATCCTCGATTCCAGCGAGCGCATCGCCTATCCCTCGCAGCGCGGCGACAGCGTGTACAACTTCTGGCGCGACGCGCAGCAGCCGCGAGGGGTCTGGCGTCGCAGCCCCGCCGAGGCCTTCCTCGCCGGCGAACCCGCCTGGGAGTTGTTGCTCGATATCGACGCACTGGCCGCGGCCGAGGGCGAGAACTGGGTATGGAAGGGCGCCAGCTGTCTGCGACCGGATTACCGGCGCTGCCTGCTGGAGTTGAGCCGCGGCGGCGCCGACGCGGTGGTGGTGCGCGAATTCGACCTCGAACGCCGGGAGTTCGTCGTCGACGGATTCGTGTTGCCCGAGGCCAAGACCCGGGTTGCGTGGATCGATTTCGATACCGTCGCCGTCGGCACCGACTTCGGCCCCGGCAGCATGACCGACTCGGGCTACCCGCGCCTTGCCAAGCTGTGGCGCCGCGGGCAGTCGCTCGACGAGGCCGAGCTGCTGTTCTCGGGAGACCGCGGCGACGTGTCCGTCGGCGCCTTTCGCGTCTGGGACGGCGCTCAGGCCTACGACTTCGTCGTCCAGACCCCGGCGTTTTTCCAGTCGCGCCTGTTCCTGCGCGGAGACGGCGAGCTGATCCGGGTCCGGATTCCTGAAGACGCGGAATTTCACGGCATCGTGCGCGGCCAGCTCCTGCTGGAGCTGAAGAGTCCGTGGACCGTTGACGACAGGACCTATCCGCAGGGCGCCTTGCTGTCGATCGGCTTCGAGCGTTTCCTTGCCGGGGCGCGCGACTTCCAGGTCGTTGCCGAGGCGGGCGAACAGGGCGCCCTCGACGGCCTGGTCCGTACCCGCAATGCGCTGATCGTCAATCGCCTCCACAAGGTCAGCGACACGCTCGAGCGCTACCGGCTCGATGGCGGCCGCTGGGTCGGCGAGCCACTCGACGTCGGTGCGGCAGGGACCGTCAGCCTGGTCTCGGCGGACGACTCGACCGACACGTTCTACTGCAGCTACGAGGACTTCCTGACCCCGGGAAGACTTGTTGCAGTCCGCGACGGGATCGACATCTGCACGGTGCAGGCCCTGCCGGCGTATTTCGACGTCTCCGGCATGGCGGTCGAGCAGCGTCACGCGCTCAGCCGGGACGGGACCCGCGTGCCCTACTTCCTGGTGACGCCGCGGGGTTTCACGGCGGATGGCAGCACGCCGACCCTGTTGACCGGCTACGGTGGATTCGAGGTCAGCCGCAAGCCGTTCTACGGCGCCACGGTGGGCCATTCCTGGCTCGAGCGCGGTGGCGCGTACGTGCTGGCCAATATCCGCGGCGGCGGCGAGTTCGGACCGCGCTGGCACCAGGCCGCCCTCAAGGCGAACCGACAGCGCGCCTACGACGACTTCATCGCCGTCGCCGAGGATCTCATCGCGCAACGGGTGACCTCGCCTGCGCACCTGGGCATTCGCGGCGGCTCCA
>CAZOUC010000271.1:0-2180 GCA_964582825.1 uncultured Enterobacteriaceae bacterium
ATACGCCCAGGTCGCCCTCGACGCTGCGCTTGACGCGCGGCTCGGGCTCGACGCGGACGTAGGCCCGGGCCGGCGGGTCGTCGCAAACCGAGTGCAGGTCGGTGGTGGCGCCGCCGACGTCGAACACCAGCACGTTGCCGACCGCCGCGGCGAGCCGTTCGGTGGCGCGCAACACCGCGCCGGGTGTCGGCAGGATCGGGCCTGCGAAGCGTTCACGCAGCGCCGCCATGCCGGGCGCCTCGACGATGTGCTGTGAGAACACCTGCTGGATGGCGCGCTTGACCGGCTCGATATTGAGCTCGTCGATCCGTGGATAGACGTTGTCGATGCAGGTCACCGGGATCGCGGCCGCTTCGAATACCCGGCATACGGCCGCGGTCGCTGCAGGATTGCCCGCGAACAGCACCGGCACGCGCAGACCGCGTTGCGCCAGCGCCCGGGCATTGGCCTCGACGGTATCGCGGTCGCCGTGGTCGACGCCGCCGGCGAGCAGGATCAGGCGCGGCGCGGCGGCTTCGATCGCGTCGAGATCCGGCTCGCGGAGACGACCAGCGGTCGCCAGCGCGATCACCGCGCCGGCGCCGAGAGACGCTTCGCGCGCGGCGCGCATGGTCATCTGCTCGGTCAGCCCGTGCACGGTCATGCGCAGGCCCCCGGCGGCGGAGCAACAGCCCTGCATGGGCCAGCCGCGCGTGTCGAGGCCGTGGCGCGCGTCGAGCGCCTGCCGGGCCCGCTCGAGGCCGATCGCCACGTCGCCGTCGTCGACACTGCTGCGGGCAACGCCCTGACCGAGCAGGCGGGATCGTTCGCCGTCGATGCGCAGCGCGCTGATCTTGGTGATCGTGCTGCCGACGTCGGCGACGAGCCGTTCGACGCTCATGCGGCGCGCAGGCGCCGGACGATGAAGGACGCCACCTGCCGCCCGCTGGTGCCGCGGCCGAAGCCGGCATCCAGGCCGCAGTCTCGGGCCAGCTCATCGGTCACCTGCGGGCCGCCGGCGATCAGCAGCAGCCGGTCGCGTACACCACGCTCGACGGCCAGGTCGCTCAGCTGGCGCATGTTGTGGCGGTGCAGTTCGTGGTGCGACACGATCGTCGACATCAGCACCACCTGCGCCGCCGTCTCGACGGCCGCGTCGAGCAGCTTGTCGACCGGCACCGAGGTGCCGAGGTTGATGCAGTGGAAGCAGAGACCCTCGATTCCGCCGTGCTTGATGTCGATGATCTCGTGCAGACCCACCGAGTGTTCGTCCTTACCGACGGTGCCGGCGACGGCGCGCAGGCCGTGCTCGCGAGCGAAGGTCTCGATGGCCGCGACGTCGAGCAGCGCCGGCGCGTCGGGCAGGGTCAGCTCGTCGCGCGACACGGCGAAGTCGATGCTGCCCTTGAGTTCGATCATGGTGCCCTCGGCCGGGTGCATGACCCGCCGGTTGATCACGGCCGGACTGCGCAGGCCCAGACGCGCGGCGATCTCGATTGCAGCCGCCGCGGCGATCGCTTCCGACTCGGGGATGAACAGAGTCAGGCACACGGTGCCGTCGCCTGCCCATTCGACCTCCGGTTTTATCGAGCCCTCCGGCCGCGCCGCGGCGACCGCCTCGAGGCGCTCGTGGACGTTGTCCTGCGGGTCGAGTTCGTCGACGTACTGGATGATCTCTGGGTTGCACAGGCTGCAGCCACCGTAGACCTCGCAGGCCTGCTTCCCGTAGACGTTGTCGCCGAAGTGGCCGCAGACCGGCGCCCCGTAGGCAGGATGGCGCCGCAGCAGGCTGCCGGCGGCAACGCCTCCGTGCGGATCGCGGGCGATGCCGTCGCCGTTGCGTTCCGGGTAGCAGCCCGAGTCGACGAACTGTCCCGCGGCGACGGCCGCCGCGTAACCGCCCTGCTCGAGCATCTCCTCGAGGAACAGCACCGCGCGCTCCTTGATCTCGCGGGCGCTCTGGCGCCAGGCGCCGTCGCGGCGCATTTCGAGGAGTTCGTCGATCCCGTCGATGCCGAGCAGGGTCGCGCGCGTGGCATCGACGGCGCCGATGCTGTGGTAGTGCCAGGGCACGTTGCGCCCCTCGTCGGGCGTGATCGTGCTCTGCACATCGGCACCGGCGATGGCGGAGATCAGCGTGTCTAGGACGTGCTCGACGGTGGCCTCGCCGGTATCGGTGTCAACGTAACGCGTGTTCTGCT
>CAZOUC010000271.1:2190-4532 GCA_964582825.1 uncultured Enterobacteriaceae bacterium
GGGCGCGAAAGCGAAAGCCCGCGAACAGCTCGCGCACGGCGATCGCGTAAGGCAGGTCCAGACGCAGCTTCGGCGCCGGCGGCGCAGTCGGCGGCACCGTCGACAGGGCGATCAGGGATTTCGGTATCCCGGCAGCGAGAGAGATCTGGCAGTTGATCGCGTGCTGCACGAGCAGCTCGGGCATCACCTTCCAGGCTTCCTTGGCCGTGGCGTTGGCGTTGTGGGCGCCGTCGATCTGCAACATGCCGCCCAGGGCCATGATCGCCTTGGCTTCCGGTGCGTCGACGAAGGCCCGGGCAAGATTGATGTTGCGGTACAGCAGGTTGTACTGCGGGTCCTGGTGGGCGCCGTTGACGCCCTCCTCGACGAACAGGGTCGCCACCTCGGGACCGGCCACGCCACTGACGTAGGAGTGGAAGTTGATCGGTCGGCCGACCTCGTCCTCGATGGCGTCGAGCGCCTTGCGGGTCGCGCGCAGCTGCTTGCGCGAAATCGGCACACCACCGGTGCCCTCCGGTGTGCCCTCGATCAGGCCGTCGATATGCGATTGGCCGACGGTGCGGATCACCATGATGTGGTCGGCGCCGTGCCAGGCCGTCATGCGCATGCGACGGATATCGTCTTCGAAGCGACCGGAGGCGATCTCGGTCGTGATCACCGTGTCCGGCTGCGGGTCGATTGATCCGAAGTAATGGGCTGCCGGCAGGGGCACCGAGTGGGCCAGAGGCGGCGAGGCATGGGCATAGGCGAAGTCGCCGGCGCGCTGGCCGTCGACGTGCCTGCGCCAGGTCCAGCCCCGGCGCCGCGGACGATAGGCGGCGAGATCCGACAACACTTCGGCGAGGTCGATCTTGCGGTCCACTGCCAGCTTCACAGTGACGCTCCGATCGACTCGAGCTCCGGCCACAGGCGTTCGTCCAACAGGGCCACGCCAGCGTCGCGCAGGCCCAGGCCCTGCGCCTGCGCCAGGCGCAGCAGCAACTGACCGGCGCCGTACCGGAGCAGGCCTCGATCCTGCATCCCGCGCACCAGCGCACTCGCCTCGATGCTGGAGAAGCCCATGCGCAGCAGCACGGAACGCTCGATCGACGGCGAGGTATGGCTGCGGGCCTCGGCCAGCAGCGGCGCGACAAGGCGCTCGGTCAGCTCCCAGAATCGGGCGTGCAGCTCGGCATCGCTCAAGCCCTGCAGGTGCCGGCGCCGGGACGCGAAATCGTCAGGCCGCTGCATGAAGGGCCTCGAGTCGTGCATCGAGCCGGTCCGGGGCGAGCCGGGTCTCGACGGCCAGAAACGCACGATCGACTTCACCCAGCGGCTCGGAGTGCTCAAGCTCCGCCAGCGCCTTGCGCAGGTAGGAATCGCGGATCGCGTCGAGATCGAGATCGACGACCGCGATCTGTTCCGGCGTCTCGGGGACGACGATGCACCGGCCAGGGCGGTTGTCGCGCGGGTCGCCGCGCCGCAGTTCGACGCCGAGCGCACGCGCCTGGGCGAGCTGGGCGATCGGATGCTTGCCGGCACCGGTGTACTCGGTCTCCTGCACCACCAGCACCTGCTCGCGGTCCATGTCGCGGGCGATCGCCAGCGCAGCGGCGAGCGCCGTGTTGCCGGCAGGTCCGCGCTCGAGTCCTTCCAGCGCCGCCAGCGCTTCGGTTGCATAGAACACCTCGCCCTGCGTCACGGTCACGAAACGGTCGATGTAGCGCAGCGGGCGCGCCGCATTGCGCGGCACGTCGGCGCGGTCCGGCCAGGTCGAGAACGGCAGCGAAAAGCCCGTGTGTCCGGTCGTGAAGGACTTGCGGTTGAAGTCGCGGTCGGAGGCCATGTGCAGGCCGGCCAGATCGACGCTCACCGCCACCACTTCGGCATCGGTCGCGCCGGCCGCGCGCAGTCCCCTGGCCGTGCCGGTCACGTTACCGCCACCGGCATGGGTCACCAGCACCGCGTCGGGAAAGCGACCGGTCCGCTCGCGGACCTCGACAGCCACCTCGTAGCCCAGCGTTTCGATGCCGAGGATCGAGTACGGCGTGTACAGGGAGGCGTTGAAGAAGCCGGTGTCCTCGAGCACGCGCAGGAACACGTAGAACAACTCCGGTCCCACCGACAGGCGGATCACTTCGGCGCCGAAGGCTTCGCAGGCCCGGGTCTTTTCAGCGATTTCCGGCTGGGCGAGTCCACGGCTGTCGAACGCTTCCTGCACGACGATGCACGGCAGACCCGCCCTTGCGGCCTGCGACGCCACGGCCGCGCCGTAGTTTCCGCTGGTCGCGCAGGCGACGACGCGGTAGCCGCGCCGGCGCGCCTCGTGTACGGACAGGGAGGCCCGGCGATCCTTGAAGGAC
>CAZOUC010000272.1:0-4531 GCA_964582825.1 uncultured Enterobacteriaceae bacterium
TAGTAGGCCCACCAGCTGCCGAGCGCGATGCCGACGGTCAGGAACCCCCAGGCGGCGGTGGTCCAGGGCCGCGCCCAGCGCGCCCAGGCCGAGTCGAACCGGCCGCCGAGCAGGGCGGCGATCGCGAAGGCAAAGGCCACCGCGAAGCCGACATAGCCGAGGTACAGCATCGGCGGGTGCAGAATCAGGCCGATGTCCTGCAGCAGCGGGTTCAGGTCGCGGCCGTCCGCCGGCACGTTGGGGAAGTTGCGCTCGAACGGGTTCGATGTGAGCACGATGAACAGCAGGAAGCCGATCGACACCATGCCCAGCACCGCCAGCACGCGGCTGCGCACGTCATGCGGCAGGTTGCGACTGAACAGGGCCACGGCGAGGGCCCAGCCCGCCAGCACCAGCGCCCACAGCAGCAGCGAGCCTTCATGGTTGCCCCACACGCCGCTGATCTTGTAGCCGATCGGCAGCAGGCTGTTCGACGAGTTGGCGACGGTGACCACCGAGAAGTCGTCGTTGATGAACGACAGGGTCAGGCACGCATAGGCGAGCGCGACGAGCGCGAACAGCGCCGCGGTCAGCGGGCCGGACATGTCCGCCCAGCGCCGGTTGCCGCGGCTGACGCCGACCAGCGGCACGGTGCTCAGCGCCAGCGCCACGGCGATGGCCAGGATCAGCGCGAAATTACCCAGTTCCGGAATCATGGCTGGTAGGCCTGCTGCGGCATGCTGTGAACCTCCTTGAGGCTTTCTTCGACTTCCGGCGGCATGTAGTTCTCGTCGTGCTTGGCGAGCACCTGGTTGGCGCGCACGCGACCCGGCCCGATCAGCTCACCGATCGCGACCACGCCCTGCCCTTCTTCGAACAGGTCGGGCAGGATGCCCTGGAACAGCACCTCGATGTCGGCCGCGTTGTCGGTGACGCGGAAGCTCACCTCGAGCCCTTCTCCTGCCCGCTGCACGCTGCCCGGCACCACCAGGCCACCGACCCGGATCGTGCGGTTTTCCGGCGCCTCGCCGGCCAGTACCGCGGTCGGTGCGTAGAAGAAATTCAGATTCTGGCCAAGGGCCCAGAAAATCAGCGCCGAGGCGGCGCTGGCGGTGATCACGATAAAACTCACGATCACCAGTCGCTGCTTGCGCACCGGGTGCATGGGCATCAATCGGTCTCCCTGTTGGCCTGCTCCGCCAGCTGACGGCGGGCGACGCGGGCAAGGGCCCGGCGGCGCCGCAACAGCGGACCGCGCACCAGGGCCGCGAGCACCAGTACCGTGATCGCGTAAGCGCTCCACACGAAGCCGCCGTGGCCGTCCATCAGCAGCACCTGCTGCCAGCTGTCGAAGTACATCAGCCGCGCTCCGCGGCGGCGAGTTCACCGACCCAGGCGGTCTTTTCCTCGCGTTCGAGGACCTCGCTGCGCAGGTTGAGCAGCAGCACGAAGCCGTAGAACGCGTAGTAGCCGATGATCATCGTCAGCAGCGGATACCACATGCTCGGGTGCATCGACGGCGCCTCGGTGAACTTGATCGTCGCGGGCTGGTGCAGGCTGTACCACCAGTCCACGGACTTGTAGATGATCGGAATATTCACGGTTCCGACCAGCGCCAGCACGGCGCAGGCGCGGGTCCCGTTTTCCTTGTTCTCGAAGGCGTCATACAGAGCCAGGATGCCCAGGTACAGGAACAGCAGCACCAGCATCGACGTGATGCGCGCGTCCCACACCCACCAGGTACCCCAGGTCGGCTTGCCCCAGATGGCGCCGGTGACCAGCGCGAGGAAGGTCATCGCCGCGCCGATGCGCGCGCAGGAACGCAGCGTCATCTCGGCCAGCTTGATGCGCCAGACCAGCGCCACCGCGCCGGCCACGGCCATCACGTAATAGCCGGCCAGCGACACGAAGGCGGACGGCACGTGGATGAAGATGATCCGGTAGCTGTTGCCCTGGCGGAAATCCTCCGGCGCGAACAGCAGTCCCCAGACCGCCCCGACCGGCAGCAGGATCGCGGCGACCAGGCCAAACCAGAACAGCCAGCGCCCGCTGATGCCGTAAAACCAGCGGGGTGAACCCATCTTGTGAATAAACGTCCACACCTTGCCCGGTCCCGGCTTTGTCGAGGAGTCTTCTGCGGAGCGTGCCGCTCGGCTCATTTTGGCAACCAAATCAGGTGTTTGTTCAATGAATCGATCACAAAATCGCGATCGCGAGTATATCAAAGGGACTACGCCTGCCGGCGCCACGGAGACGCGTGCGGCGCACCCCTTGACATGGATCAAGACCGCCTGACAGGCCCGTCAGTAGACTGCAGATGTCGTCCTCGCGCATGGCGGTACAGGCCGGCGACGACAATCATGTTCTCTCCTCAGTACGCTTGATCCCGGGATTGTCATTCCGGGATTTTTTTCACCGTGTCGTTTTTGCCGTTGCACCCGGGCCGCGCTCAGTTGTCGGCGCTGATTCGCAGCGCTGCGGCGATCGCCAGCGGCGCCAGTCCCAGCGCGAGCAGGGCCAGGCCGCCGAGCACCGCGAGCTGGGTGTGGTACGGCAGGCCCCCCGCCGCCGCGTCCACCGCCGAGGTGCCGAATATCAATACGGGCACGTACAGCGGCAGGATCAGCAGTGCGAGCAGCAGACCACCCTTGCGCAGGCTGACCGTGAGCGCTGCGCCGATACTGCCGATCAGGCTCAGGGTGATGGTGCCCAGCAGCAGCGACAGCAGCAGGGCCGGCCAGGCCTCGGTCGGCAGGAACAGCAGGGTCGCCAGCAGCGGCGCCAGCACGGTCAGCGGCAGGCCGCTGACCAGCCAGTGGGCCAGTACCTTGGCGACCGCGACCAGGTACAGGGGCTGCACACCGAGCAGGATCTGCTCCAGCGAGCCGTCGTCGAAGTCGTGACGGAACAGGCCGTCACTGGCCAGAAGACAGGCCAGCAGCGCTGCCACCCACAGTACACCGGGCGCGATCATGCCGAGAATCTGCGGCGACGGACTGACACCGAGCGGGAACAGGGTGATCACGATCAGGAAGAACAGCAGCGGCACCGCCAGTTCACCGCGACGCCGGTAGGCGAGGAGCAGGTCCCGGCGCAGGGTTGCGCTGAAGCCACGCCACACGGTCAGGTCGCTCCGTCGAGGTGGACGGCGCGAATCGGCAGATCGGCGCGAAACGCGTGGTGGCTCGTCACCAGCGCGGCGCCGCCGTCGGCGACGTGGGACTCGATCAGCGACTCGACGAGCGCAACGCCGTCGACGTCAATGGCCGTGAAGGGCTCGTCGAGAATCCACAGCAGCGCCGGACTGAGCAGCAGGCGCGCCAGACCGACCCGGCGGCGCTGACCGGCCGAGAGGCGGCGGCACTCCGCGTGCTCGTAACCGGCGAGCTGAACCCGGTGCAGCGCCGCCAGGATGGCGTCGTCACTGCCATCCGGACCCGGCCACAGGCTGCAGTTCCAGCGCAGGTTTTCCAGCGGCGTCAGCGGCAGCTTGACGCCGGCCTCGTGGCCGATGAACAGCAGTTCACCGCGAAACCGCTGCGGCGCCGAGTCGCGCAGCTCGCCACGCCAGTAGACCTCGCCCTCGCAGCGCGAGGACAGACCGGCCAGGCCCCGCAGCAGCGTGGTCTTGCCGGACCCGTTCGGGCCGCAGACCTGCACGATCTCACCGGGACCGAGGTCGAAGCCGACGTCTTCGAACAGCAGCCGCTCGTCACGCTCGCAGCGCATACCGCGCACCGACAGCAGCGCGCCATTGCTCACCGGAACCGGGCCCCTTCGGCGGTCAAGTCGACCGGCGGGCAGCCGTTATACTGGCATTGGTCGGCCATCTTGCTCACTGCCAGGACGCCCAAAAAGCGCCGGATTATACCGCTCTTGAACACGATACCGGGCAGCGAACTGCCCCAACTGCTGCGCCTGCAGCTGTCGACCGACGGCAGCGGCCGCGCGCCGACGCCGCCGGCCGTCGAGGCCCTGGTGCGCGAACTGCAGGCCACTGGCCTGCCGGGCAGGCTGTTCCGCATCACGCTCGATATCGGCGGCGAACGCCTGAACGTCGACAGCCGGGCGCCGTTTCCGGAAGGCACCCGCCTGCTGGTGCGGGCCGTCTCCGACCAGCAGCTGCGGGTCGAGCGGGTGCTCGAACAGCCCGCCCCGCCGGCCCAGACCGTGATCCGCGAGGCGCTGCGCAATGCACTGCCACGGCAGCTCGCGCTCGCCGACACCCTGCCGCGCCTGCGCGAGCGGATCGCCGAGCTGCCCCCGCAGGATCCGGCGCGGCGCGCCGTCGAGCAACTGCTGGCCCGGGTGCCGACGCCGCGGCAGCTCATGACGGCGGCAGGCCTGCGCGACGGTCTGCTGCAGAGCGGCCTGTTCGCGGAACGTCAGCTGCGCCCGCCGCCCGCGCCGGCGGCAGCGTCCCCGGGCACCGCGGCGGCCCCCGCCGACACGGCCCCCTTGACGCTGCGGGACACGCTGCAGCGGGTGCTGGCCCGGTTGCTGTCGACGCCGACGACGCAGGAGCTGTATCGGGGCACCAAGGCCGTCGAAG
>CAZOUC010000273.1:0-4527 GCA_964582825.1 uncultured Enterobacteriaceae bacterium
CTGGCGCGCGGCACGCGCCTGATCGCGGTGACGCGGCACGTGCTCGGCCTGTACCATGGCTGTCCGGGCGGGCGCCTGTTCCGGCGCCACCTGGCTGAAAACGCCTGTCGTCCCGGCGCGGGCAGCGAGGTGTTGCGGGACGCCGCAGACCTGGCCGAGCAGGCGATATCGCGGCACGAGCAGCGGGAGGCGAGCTGATGCTGGCGCGCATCAAGGAATTCTTCAACGACCGCCTCGGCCACGAGGCGGAGGTCGATACCGAGACCCGCACCCGGCTGGCGGTCGCCGCACTGCTGGTCGAGGTGGCGCAGATCGACTACGCCGACGACCCGCGTGAGGTCGACGCGGTACGTGCCGCCCTGCGCGGTGCCTTCGGGCTCGACGAAGGGGAAATCGACGAACTCGTGCACCTCTCCCACGAGGAAATGCGCGACGCCGTGTCAAACTACCAGTTCACCAGTCTGATCCAGGACCAGTTCGACGCCGAGCAGCGCCTCGACCTGTTGCGCGGCCTGTGGCAGGTCGCGTTCGCCGACGGCCGCCTCGACAAGTACGAGGAACACCTGATCCGCCGTGTCGCGGACCTGCTGTACATCCGTCACAGCGACTTCATCCGCATCAAGCACGAGGTGATGCAGAGCGCCGGCTGAGGCCCGTCTCAGGAGCGCTCTAGGGTCTCGACGAGGTCGGCGAAGGCCGCCCGGTTGGCAGGATTCAGCCCCATCAGGACTCGGTGCGCGGCGATGATGCGCTCGCGTGTCGCCTCCTCGCTGTCCTGCACGAGCGGCAGTTCCGCGAGCCCCTGCTCGCTGTGGGGCAGTTCGTCCACGAGGTCGAAGACCCGGTCGAAGCCGACGCTGTTCAGGATGCGTTCGATGGCGGCGTTGCCGGCGATGATCGTGGGCACCGTTCCAAGCCGTTCGCGGCAGCCGATGGCGATCTTGGCCAACAGACCCAGTGTGGTGCTGTCCATGTTCTCGGCCTCGTGCAGGTCGATCAGCACACTGAGCAGCGCCGGGTCGGCCAGCATCTCGTTGATCTGCAGGTCGATGGTGGTGCACAGATTCAGCCGTACGTCGCCGAGCATCTTCAGGCAATAGGCGCCGTCCTGCCGGGCGACCAGTATTCTTCCTGAACTCATCCGTCAGTCCCGCGTGATACGCAGCAGGGTGATGTCGTCGGCCAGTTTCGATGCCCGCTCGACACCGATCCTGGCGATCAGGCCATCCAGGCCCGGGTCGCCGTCGCGGAAGCACTCGAGCAGCAGCCGCTCCTGCTCGTTGACGTCGTTTCCCGGCATGGCCTCGAGCAGGCCGTCGGAGCTGAGCAGCAGGCTGAAGCGCTCCGGCAGACGCAGGCGCTTGTCCTTGAAGGTCGCTTCCGGAAACAGGCCGACGGGCAGGCCGCCGCCCTCGAGGTAGCGGGCTTCGCCGTCGCCGATCAGGATCGGCAGGGGCAGGTGTCCGGCAACGCAATAGCGCAGGTGGTTGCTGCGTCGGTTCAGCACCCCGGCACACATCGTGACGTGCTTGCCGAGATCGCTGGCCAGCAGCTCCTCGTTCAGACGCGCGATGCTGGCCGCAGGCGACAGGACGGTGCGATCGCCGAGGCGCCCCAGGGCACTGCGGGCGCGCGCCGTGATGTGCTTGAGCAGCACCGTCACGAAGGCCGAGGAAGCGCCGTGCCCCGACACGTCGGCGACGAAAAACGCCGCGTGATGGTCGCCGATGCTGTAGTAGTCGACGTAGTCGCCAGCCAGCAGCAGGGACGGGAACATGCGGTGCTCGAAGCGGTACTCGCCCATCTGGCAGGGAGTATCCGGCAGCATCTTCAGCTGGATGCGCCGGCCGGCTTTCTGATCCTGTTCGAGCTGGTCGAGCTTGCGGCGCAGGCGCACGTTGAGCTGTTCCAGCCTGGCCTGCTGGCGCCTGTTCTCGGCCCGCAGGCGCACCATTTCGAGTGTACGGTTGACGAGGTGGCGGGCGACTTCGGTGTCGAGGTACTGCTGGCTGATGAGGTCCCGGGCCCCGGCCCGTAATGCCGCGTCGATGTCGTCCTGGCTCTCCCCGCCGCGGGTGATCAGCACCACCGGCACCCGGGTCTGGACGAAAGCACCGAGCAGGGAGAAACCGCCCTGCTGTACCAGGGACATCCCGCAGACGACCAGGTCCGGACCTTCCTCACGGCAGCGCTGCAGGGACGCGTGCGCGTCCTGCGCTTCACTGACCCGGCAGCCGGCCGACTCCAGACAATCGCGCAGGCGCTGCGCGACGTCGGGGTCCTGCTCGACGACGAGGGCGGTGGGCGTGTGGTCCGGCGCCGTGGCCTGGGACGGCGCGGCGGCCGCAGACTGGGCGAGAACAGCCTCGCTGACGGGATCGTGCACGTCTCTCCCGGTTGTGCTCTGCTTCACTGCCACGTTAAACCCGGCTCGGCCGGCGGATCAATGGTAATTGTCGGCATCGAAGCGTTTTGACAACGGCGGCGGCGTTTCTGCTCGGGCGCGCAGCGGCCGCTAGAAATCGAACTCGTCGTCGCCGAAGTCATCGAGGGGCAGCTCTCCGGTGATCCGGAAGCGGCGTTGCTGCAGCCAGGCGTCGCGGATGAATACGTAGCGGTCTCCGGTGATCAGGGTCTCGGCATCGAGCAGGCCGGCGCGCGTGTCGACCAGGCGCAGCGCGCTCAGGCCATAACGAATCGAGCGATCCCCGTCGACGAAGAACCAGGGGTCGACGACGTCCACCGCCGCGCCGGCGCTGTCTCTGACGGTCCGCGGACCGAGGATCGGCAGCACCACGTGGGGGCCGGAGTCCACGCCCCAGCGCGCCAGGGTCAAGCCGAAGTCCTGGTCGTTACGAGGCAGCCCGGCCCGGCCCGCCACGTCGAACAGGCCGAACACGCCGACGGTGGAGTTGATGACGAAGCGTGCCGAGTCCTTGAGGGCAGCGTCGAAACGGCCCTGCAACAGGTCATTGGCGACGGTCTGCAGTTCGGCGATATTGGCGAAGAAATTGCCGACGCTGTCCTCGACCGGGTCGGGCGTCACGGTCTCGTAGCCGACGGCGACCGGACGGATCACCGCGTCGTCGACCGCTTCGTTGAACGCGAACACCTTGCGGTTGAAGCCTTCCCACGGGTCGCCCTCCGGTACCGGCTGGTTGCCGGAGCAGGCAGCGAGAAACACGGCCAGGGCGCCGAGAAGAATTCGGATCGGGATCGTGAGCTGGGTGGTCATGACGGCTCCGCGGGGATCGCGATGGCTACGCTGCTGCGAGTAGAACAGTTCAACTGCCGGCGCTCAAGGCGCCGCGGCGTAAACGATGTCGAGCTGGCGCAATCGCTCGAGCGCCTCGCGCCCCCCTGCCACGAGTTGCCGCGCATCGAGCTGCGGCGCTTCGGTGGCGAGCGCGGCCAGCACGCCATCGATCGTCGGCGGGCTCCCGGCCTGCTGCAGCATTTCGAGCAGCCGCGCCGTGACGGCATTGACCTCGAGGAACTTCACCGCATCCTCCCGGTTGCGGTACACCACCAGGAACACCGGCGACGGCAAGGGCTCCTCCGGTCGATAGTCCGGCCCGATCCGGTGTACCGGGTACTGGCAGGCGAGCAGCCAGGCCAGCGGACTGAGCACGATGCCGCCGTCGAGAGGCCGGCCAAGCCGGTCCGCGGGCAGCTCTGCCTCGGCCACGTCGAGTGCCAGTTCCACCCACTCGTAGCGGGCCAGCTCGATGGCGAATGGCGGCAGAAACGCGTAACAGCCGTCACGCGCTTCGAGAAAGGCCAGAAATTCCTGGCTGATCTCCAGAAAGTAGGGACTGTGGGCACGATGCTCCACCAGGAAATCGCGCACCAGGCGGTGGTAGTCGTCCGCATCGAGCAGGCCGCGCAGAACGGGGAAACCGCTGTCGATGAAGCCGCGGACGTTGTTGAAGACCAGCTCCCGGTAGATCTGTAGGCGTCGATCCTCGATGTCCGAGGGGGCCGGGATACCATCGGGGTCGCGCAGATGCGCCGCGAACGCGCGCTGGCTCGCCGCGAGACTCATGCAGAGAGCGACGCCCGGCGGTGGGCGACCGGTACCGCAGTCTGCATCGCCCGCACCCGTTCCACCTCGCCGAGCAGCTCGGCGAGCGGCGGGATGTTGAAGTCGCGCTCGACGAGGGTCGGCAAGGGGCCGAAACAGCGGTACGCCTCGGCGAGCAGGTCCCAGACCGGGTCGATGACCGGCGCACCGTGCGTATCGACCCGCAGGTCCTCCGCCTCCACGTAGTGCCCCGCAACGTGCACGTACACGGCCCGCTCGCCCGGCAGCGCGCGCAGGAATGCGACCGGGTCGTAGCGGTGATTGATGCTGTTGACGTAGATGTTATTGACATCGAGCAGCAGGTCGCAGTCCGCCTCGCCCAGCACGGCCCGCAGGAACTCGAGCTCGCTCAACTGCTGGTCCGGGGCCGCGTAGTACGACACGTTCTCGACCGCGATGCGGCGCCCGAGCAGGTCCTGCACGCGGCGGATCCGGCCGGCCAC
>CAZOUC010000274.1:0-4507 GCA_964582825.1 uncultured Enterobacteriaceae bacterium
CGTCAAAGAACTGCACGGCCTCGGTGACCTGCGCCGAGGCGTACAGCGCTCCCTGCTCGCCGTGCAGGAACTGCGACAGGGTCCAGCTGTTCATGTGGCGTTGGAATTCGTCCTTCCGTTCCTGCGACAGGGCCTGGTAGGGGCCGTAATCGGTGAACGCGTTGACCTGCTCCCACAGCTCCGGGCCCATCAGCGGCGCCTCACGGCTCCAGTCGACGTCGGTCTCGGCATTCCAGTTGAGCTGTTTGCCGAGTTCGTAGAGCTTCTTGATGCGGTCGTCCTGGATCCGGTAGTCCCAGTTGTAGGCGCCGGTCAACGGCGTATTGAAGATCTCCGCGACGGCCCGCACGTCCCCCGGCCCGAGCTGCGGGTCGTCATCGCCGAGTTCGAACTGCAGCAACTGGCGCGGCGCCTTCGGTACGAATTGAACGGTCATCTCCCTGCTCTCCGGTTTCTGGGGATCATGGTTGTTCAGAATACTTGCGGTGCGCCGGCGGGCAAGGTTATGGTCTGCCAATAGAAAAGTCATTTGGGGACAGGCATGACGGTGCGTCACCGCGCGATGCGCGGAGGCATCCCGGCCGCGAACGCCGCCATCCTGCTCGAACTGGCCGAGTCGATGGGCGTGGCGCGCGCCGATGCACTCGCCGGCACCGCGGTCGACGATCTCCTGCTTGCCAGTCCCGACGCCGTCGTGTCGCTGCGCGACGTGCAACGCCTGGTCGACAACTGCATCGATCTGAGCGGCGATCCGGCTTTCGCGCTGCGCTACGGCGCCCGCATCACGCCGGCCTCGCTGGGCGCGCTCGGCTACGTGCTGATGTCCTGCGATGACGTCGAGCAGCTGATCAGCATCCTGCTGCGTTACCACCGCCTGATGCTCGACAACATCCAGCTGCGCGTCGACGAGCACGACAATACGCTGGCGGTTACGCTCGACGGCCCGATGACCCGCAGCGAGTGCGAGATGTTCGTCGCCGCCGCCACGGCCACCCTGCGCAAGCTCGCCGGTGTGCCGCTGCGCCTGCGCATCAGTTTCGCGTATCCCCGACCGCCGTACGACCAATGCTACCGGGAGCTTCTCGACGCGGACTTCAGTTTCGACGCGCTGCAGACGCGCCTGCACCTCGACAGCGCCCTGCTCGCCACGCCGCTGCAGTTCGCCAACCCGACGATGCGCAAGCTGTACCAGCAGCAGTGCGACGCGCTGCTCGCGGCCGGAAACGTCGCCTCGCCGGTCGCCGATGCGGTGCGCGCCTACCTGCTGGCAGAGCCCGGCGTGTTTCCGGGCATCGAGGGCGCGGCGGAGCACCTGCACATGAGCGCGCGCACCCTGCGGCGACGCCTCGAGGATGAAGGCTGGACCTACCAGCGCCTGGTGCACGAGCTGCGCCGGCGCCTCGCCGAGACCTACCTGCAGGAACGGGTGCTGTCGATCGCCGAGATCGCCCAGCTGCTGGGTTACAGCGACGTGTCGAACTTCCGCCGCGCCTTCATCAACTGGACCGGCACGTCACCGGCGGCCTATCGGCGTGCCGCAGCCGCGGCCCGACGCTGATCAGCGGCGCGCGAAGCGCGGCTCGCGGCCGTCGCGCTGCGCCGCCAGGCCTTCGCGCAGGTCCTCGGAACCGGCACAGGTCGCCGCCAAGGCGTCCAGCTCGGCGGCCTCGATACTGCCGTCGGCCAGGCCGTTGAGGGCGCGTTTCATGGCGCTGACCGCGAGCGGTGCGAGGCGAGCGAGGTCTTCACACCAGGTCAGGGCCGCGCCGTGCAGCTCGGCGGGCTCGACCACGCGGTCGAGAATGCCCAGCGCGAGCATCTGCCCGGCGTCGAGCTGTTCCGCCATCAGCAGCAGGCGCCGGCTGGTCTGCAGGCCGAGGCGCGACAGGAAACGGCGCATGCCGTTCGGCGGATAGCACAGGCCGAGCTGTGCGGCGGGTATGCGCAAGCGGCTGCCGTGCACGCCGACCCGGAAGTCGGCGCACAGGGCGATTTCCACGCCGCCGCCGTACACCGAGCCGTTTACGGCGCACACGCAGGGCAGGGCGAGGGCGGCGAGCCGGTCGGTCAGGGTGGTGAAGCGCGCCGGGTCGAGCGCCCCGCTATGGATTTCCTTGAGCGAGGCGCCGGCGCAGAAGGTGCGGCCCTCGCCGCTGCCGGTGAGCAGCACCGCACGCAGGTCCGGGTCGGCCTCGACGGTGTCCAGGCGTTCGTGAAAGAAGGCGATGGCGGCGGCGTCGAGGGCGTTATGGCGCTCGGCGCGGTTGATCCTCAGCACGGCCACGGGTCCGTGCAGCTCGAGCAGAACCGGGTCGTCGCGGGTCATCTCTGGGGCTCGGTGCGGGTCGGGCGCGCTATTATAGCCGCGCCGATTCTGCTATAAAGCGCGCCATTCTGCCGCGTCGTCCCACTCCATTGGCTTCACCAGCGATCGCGCCCGATCCGTTCCAGGACATCCGCCCCTACCGTGACGACGAGGTGCCGGCGGTCATCTCGCGCCTGCTCGACCACGCCGAACTGCGGGCGATGATGGCGCGACTGCGCTACCCGAAGCTGCCGCGCTGGTGCGTGCCGCTGCTGTCCCCGTTCGTGCGCCGTTACCTGGCCCGCGAGTTCGGCGACCTGCGCTCGGTCGCCGAGCTGCAGCAGCGTCTCGAGCCCTATCTGGCCGGCGTGCTGCGGCGGACCACGACCCGTTTTACCGTCAGCGGTCTCGACCGGCTCGACCTCGCGCGGCCGCACCTGTTCATCAGCAATCATCGCGATATCGCCATGGATCCGGCGCTGGTGAATTACGCGCTGCATCGCGAGGGCGCCGACACCGTGCGTATCGCCATCGGCGATAACCTGCTGACGCGCGATTACGCCTCGGACCTGATGCGCCTGAACAAGAGCTTCATCGTGCGACGCTCGGCGCGCGGCCCGCGGCAGATGCTGGCGGCGTACAAGCAGCTTTCGGCCTACATCGAGCACTCGATCGTGTCGGACCGTGCGCCGGTGTGGATCGCCCAGCGGGAAGGCCGCGCCAAGGACGGCTGGGACCGCACCGAGGTCGCGGTGCTGAAGATGCTGACGATGAACCGCGACCGGGGCACGCCGCTCGGTGACTACCTGCGCCGGCTGCGGGTGGTGCCGGTGTCGATTTCCTACGAACTCGACCCCTGCGATGCGGTAAAAGCCGCGGAGCTCTGCGAGCGCGAGCGCAGCGGCGACTACGAAAAGGCCGATGACGAGGACCTGCGCAACATCGGCGCCGGCATCACCGGCGCCAAAGGTGCTGTGCACGTGGCTTTCGGAGACCTGCTCGACGGGGAGTTCGCCGATGCGGAGGCCGCCGCCGCGGCCATCGACCGCCAGGTGGTCGCCGCCTACCGTCTGCCGGCAAGCAGCGGCTACGCCTGGGAATCTCTGCACGGCGAGTGGCCCGTGGAGGTCGGTGAAGGCCGCGACGACGCCGCGGCGCGGGAGCGCTTTCGCGCCCGCATCGATGCGATGCCCGAAGCCCACCGGCCCTACGCGCTGCGCATGTACGCCAACCCGATCGGCAATCGCCGCGAGCTGCTGTCCTAGACCGGTCGTCGAAGCGCGCCACCGAACCCCGGCATCCCTTGCCGCAGGGCCGGCGCCCGTGAGAGAGCGCCAGGCCAGACGTCCTGTCAGATGCCGCCGATTCGGTGACGCCACGCCGGATCGGACGGCTTCTGCACGTTCAGGCCTTGGCCAGGCTCTGCAGCCGGTGCAGGATGCCCTGCGCGTTCAGCCCCATGTCCAGCGCCAGCACCTCGCGCCACTCGGCTTTGCTGCCGCGAGCGCCGAGATCGTGCAGCCGCTGCACAGTGTAGTCGGTCAGGCGCGCGGCCAGCTCCTGTTCACTCTCGCCGGCGGCAAAGGCCTCGTCGCCGATGCGGATGTACGCGTCCAGCAATTCGTACAGCGACTCCAGCTGGTCGGGCTGCCGGTCCACGGCGCCGAAGTGGGTCAGGAAGAAGCGGCGGGCGGGCGCGGCGAACAGCATCCGCATCGTCTCTTTCAGGCGCTCCGGTTCGAACTGCGTCGGCGTCGTGGTCGGGAACAGGAAGCGGCCGTCCGGTGTTTCCAGCTCCGGGTAGCCGATGCCGAAGTTGTCGCCGGTGAACCAGCCCCGGCTCGTTGCATCCCAGACGCAGAAGTGGTGACGAGCGTGGCCCGGTGCGTCACGGAACAGCAGCTCGCGGCCGTTGAAGTCGAGCCGGTAGCCGTCCGGTGCCTCGACCACGCGCTCGGCGGGCACCGGCTCGATGCTGCCGTAGAGTTCGCGAAAGGTCTCGGCGCCGTACACCGCCTCCGCGGCGGCCGACAGCTTTGACGGGTCGATCAGGTGCCGGGCGCCGCGCGGGTGCGCGATCAGGGTCGCGTGCGGGCATTCCTGCATGATCACCCCGGCGCCGCCGGCGTGGTCGAGGTGAACGTGAGTCGGGATCACGTAGCGCAGGCCTTCGCGACCGATGCCCCTGGCCTCGAGCAGATC
>CAZOUC010000275.1:0-4482 GCA_964582825.1 uncultured Enterobacteriaceae bacterium
GCCGGAATTCGGCTTTCCGGGACTCAAGCCCGGGGACCGCTGGTGCCTCTGCGCGCTGCGCTGGCGGGAAGCCTGGGAAGCGGGCGTCGCCCCGCCGGTTGTCCTGGAAGCCTGCGACGAGTCGACCCTGGAAGTCGTCGATCTGGACGTCCTCGAGTCGAACGCCCTGCGCGCCCTGCACTAGTCGCCTACTCGAAGCGCTGGAACATCAACTCGGTGATCTGGCGGATCGTGTCGGGCCGCTTCGGGTGTACGTGACCGCCTTCGGTCCAGACGATTTCATAAGGCGGCTGCAGCGCGTCATGCAGAGAGCGTATTGCCGACATCGGAATCTGCCGGTCGTCGCGTGCGCTGACCACGACGACGGGACGGGGCGCGATGGCGCCGACCCAGCGCTCCGGGCGCAGGTGCCGTTCCGCAACCGCCGTGGCCAGAAAACGGGCCACGTCGTCCTGCAGCGACTCGATCGGCACCAGGCGATCGAGGTTGGCGGCGATGACCCCGGCCGGGTCCCCGGCGCCGTGAATCAGCCAGACGCGGTCGATGCGTTCGTCCAGCGCTGCCGGCATTGGCGCCAGCACCGCGCCGAAGCTGACGCCGGCCAGTTCGATGCGTTCCGGGGCGAAGCGCGTGAAGCGATCGAGATACTCGATGGCCAGCAGCACCGCGGCGGGGGTGTCGAGTATGCCGCGCTGGATCTGCCGCACGCTCTTGAGCAGCGCCAGGCGGTCGCGGTGGGGAATGACGCCGAACGGGTAGCTGATCGCCGCCACCGTGACCCCGTAGGTGTCGTCGATGTAGTCGACCGCGGCCTGCCCCGTTTCCTGGCCCGCCATCAGCAGCATTACGGGGTCGCCGGGCACGCTGTCCGCCGGACGGCGAATGGTCATGCGGAAGCGGATACCGGTCGTCGAGGTCAGGTCGAGGTCGATCAACTGATCGTCCCCGATCCGGTAGCTTGCCGTTTCCGTTACCCGGGCCAGGTGACCCATGCGCGACTCGACCCGTTCCGCGAGGTCGGTGAGGGCGGGCCACAGCAACCAGCACACGCCGGCCAGGAGCACCGCCGTCAGGGCGCCCACAGCGATCAGGCTGTAGCGAATCGTTCTTGCCATGCTTGCTGAGACGGCCGCCGCGTCGAATAGTTGCCTGGAATCGATCGTAATGCGTAGTACGTCCGTAATAGGGTACAGGTTTGGTGAAAAGGCGCCAGGGAAACCGCACATGACAGATTTCCGGAACTCGTGGTCCCGACTTGCCGTGCTGGCCGCCTGCCTCGTGCTGGCGGCCTGTGGCCGGCCCGAATCCGGGCCGATGCCTCCGGCGTCGGGTGAAGAGGTCTACCGCTACGGCGAGGCGAGCCCGGACGGCATCGGCAAATTCTACCTGGGCAGGGAGATCTCCCAGGTCATGGGGCACCGCGGCGCGGCGTGGCTGGAGCGCCCTCGGCGCGAGCGCGAGGAGCGTACCGACCTGCTCATCGACGCCCTCCCGCTCGAGTCGGACTTCGTCGTCGCCGACATCGGCGCCGGCACCGGCTACTTCAGCTTCAGGATCGCCGAGCGGGTTCCCGAGGGCCAGGTGATCGCCGTCGACATCCAGCCGGAGATGCTCGACATCATTCGCGCCAGACAGGCCGAGGGCGCCCCCGGTAACGTCGTGCCGAAACTCGGGCGCATCGACGACACCGGTCTGGGCCCGGCCAGCGTCGACCTGATCCTGCTGGTCGACGCCTACCACGAGTTCTCGCACCCACGCGAGATGGGTCAATCCATGGTCCAGGCCCTGAAACCCGGCGGCACGCTCGTGCTGGTCGAGTACCGCGCCGAGGATCCCCGGGTCCCGATCAAGCGCCTGCACAAGATGTCCGAAGCCCAGGCCCGCCGCGAAATGGCGGCCCTCGGGCTGCAATGGCTGCGTACAGAAGACGTCCTGCCCCAGCAGCATTTCATGGTTTTCCAGCGCCCTCCACAGGCCGCCGGTCGACCCCCGGGTTAAGTTGATTTGAGTCAGCCGCCACGGCGTCATGGGCATTAAGATCAAGGGGTGCGCGGGGGGCATGGCAATGAATGACAAGCAGGCAGACCTGAAGGGCCCGGGAATCGGCAACTACGACGAACTGGCAAAGGTCCTGCCGGAGGATTACCGGCCCCTGCTGCCGCCAATGGAGCGCATGAAGGCCCTGTTTGCGGTCAAGCGCTTCATCGAGGACGGGCTCGCACGCGAGCTGAACCTGTACCCGGTACAGGTGCCGCTGGTCGTCAACAAGGACAGCGGTGTCAACGACATGCTCGACCGCGACGGCTCGCGCACACCGGTCGAATTCGAGTGCGGCCTCGGCCTTTCGGCACCTATCCAGGCGCAGATCGTGCAGGCGGCCACCAAGTGGAAGCGCCTCGCCCTGCGCCAGTTCGGCTGCGCGATGGGCGAAGGCATCATCACCGACATGCGCGCGGTGCGCAAAGACTACTTCCTCGACCACGACCACAGCTCCTACGTCGACCAGTGGGACTGGGAACGCGTGATCAGCCCGGCACAGCGCTCACTCGACATGCTCAAGGACACCGTACGCAAGATCTGGAAGGTGCTGCGCGGCGCCGGGCAGCACGCGCAGCAGCTGTACCCCGAGCTCAAGGACCCGCGCTACCCCGATTTCCCCGAAGAGATTGCCTTCTTTCACGCCGAAGACCTGCTGCAGAAGTACCCGGACCTGCCGCGCAAGGAGCGGGAGACGCGCCTGCTACAGGAGCACCCGGCCGTGTTCATCATCGGCATCGGCTGGGTGCTCGAGGACGGCTACCCGCACGAGATGCGCGCCGCGGACTACGACGACTGGGCGACCGAGACGACCGGCGCCGACGGGCGCCTGCGTCATGGCCTCAACGGCGACATCCTGGTCTGGAACCCGGTCACCCGCCGGCGTCACGAACTGAGCTCAATGGGCATCCGCGTCACCGCGGACACGCTGCGCCAGCAGATGCAGATCGCCGGCCTCGAGCAGGATCTGGCGCTGCCCTACCACCAGGCGATCCTCAATGACGAGGTGCCGCTGTCGATGGGCGGCGGAATCGGCCAGTCGCGGACCTACATGTACCTGCTGCGTACCGCCCACCTCGGTGAAGTCACGGTGTCGGTCTGGCCCGAGCAGCTCAAGCGCCTGTGCGCCGAGCGCAACATCCACGTGCTGGAATAATCGCTCTCAGACCGGCGGCCACGGCTGGCCCGACGCCGTTTCCACCGCGATCGAAGCCGCCGCGCGGCAGGCCCTGCCACGCGCCTCGTCGACAGTCGCCGCCCGGGCCAGGCATACCCCCATGCGGCGGCGCCCCCGGACCTCCGGCTTGCCGAACAGGCGCAGCTGGGTATCGGCTTCTGCAAGGGCCTCCTGCACGCCGACAAAGACCGGGGCGGGGCCGTCGCCCTCGACCAGCACCACCGCGGACGCTGACGGCCCGAGCTGGCGCACCGCCTGGACGGGCAGGCCGAGTATCGCGCGCACGTGCAGGGCGAATTCGGACAGGTCCTGCGAGACCAGCGTAACCATGCCCGTGTCGTGCGGGCGCGGCGAGACCTCGGAGAACAGCACCTCGTCGCCGCGCACGAACAGTTCGACTCCGAAAAGTCCCAAGCCGCCGAGCGCCCCGGTGATGCGTTCGGCGATGTCTTCGGCGCTCCGGCGGGCCTGCTCCGACATCGGCTGCGGCTGCCAGGACTCGCGGTAGTCGCCGTCTTCCTGTCGGTGACCGATCGGCGCACAGAACGTGGTGCCGCCGGCGTGTCGCACCGTGAGCAGCGTGATCTCGTAGTCGAAGTCGACAAAGCCCTCGACGATGCAGCGGCCGGCACCGGCGCGCCCGCCGCTCTGCGCGTAGCGCCAGGCCGGCTCGACCTCCGCCGCGGTACGGACCGTCGACTGGCCCTTGCCCGAGGAGCTCATCACCGGCTTGACCACGCAGGGCGTACCCAACTCGTCGACCGCCTGCCGGTACTCGGCCTCGGTATCGACGAAGCGGAATGGCGAGGTCGCCAGACCCAGCTCCTCGGCCGCAAGCCGGCGGATGCCTTCCCGGTCCATGGTCAGGCGCGTCGCTCGCGCCGTGGGAACGATGTGGAAGCCCTCTTGTTCCAGCTCCAGCAGGGTCGGCGTGTGGATCGCCTCGATTTCCGGTACCACCAGCGACGGCCGCTCCAGTTCAATCACGCGGCGCAGGGCTTGCGGGTCGAGCATGTCGATGACGTGGGAACGGTGCGCGACCTGCATCGCCGGTGCAGCGGCATAGCGGTCCACCGCTATCGTCTCCACGCCGAGGCGTTGCGCTTCGATGACCACCTCCTTGCCGAGCTCTCCGGAGCCGAGCAGGAGCATCCGTACGGCGCCTGGGGTGGCCGGGGTTCCGATCCTCATTCGGGGCTCTCCTCGCGTCGAGTGGACCGTTCAGCCGGAGGGGACGGCGATGCCGTGGCGCGCGTACCAGCGCTCGT
>CAZOUC010000276.1:0-4479 GCA_964582825.1 uncultured Enterobacteriaceae bacterium
ACCCGGCCATCGCCGAGACGCGCTACCTGAAAGCGCTGTTCTGCCGCGTGCTCAGCTGAGCAGCTGTCCGGTGATCTGCAGTGCCGCGACCCGGTAGGCCTCGGCCAGGGTCGGAAAGTTGAATATGTTGTCGACGAAGCGGTCGACATCGACCTCGGCCAGCAGGCCCATCTGACCGATGTGAATCAGTTCCGTGGCGCCCTCGCCGACGATCTGCACGCCGAGCAGCCTGCCAGTGGACGAGGCGACCATTTTCAGCATGCCATCCTGCATGCCGGAGATCTGGCCGCGGGCGATTTCCTCGAACGGGGCGCGACCGACCAGGACGTCGCCGTATGCCTTGCGCGCCTGGGCTTCGTCGAGGCCCACGGTCGACAGCTCCGGCACCGCATAGATGCCCATCGGAATCGTTGCGCTGCCCTGGCTGAGCGACATGCCCAGGCAATCGGCGCTGGCGCGACGACCCTGCTCCATCGAGGCGGAGGCGAGAGAAGGCGGCCCGATGACGTCACCGGCGGCGTAGATCGACGGCACGCGGGTCCGGCAGCTCTCGTCGACCGGGATGTGCCCGGCGGCATTGAGCTCGAGGCCCGCCGCGGCCAGGTTCAGCGACGCCACGTTGGCGACGCGGCCGGCGGCGAGCATCAGTTTGTCGCTGCGGATCTCCTGGCCGTCCTCCAGGCGGGTGACGACCTGCGATACCCCGTCCCAGGTCACCGAGGCGATCTCGACGGGACCGATGAAGCGGCCGCCAGCGCTTTCGAAGCCATGCACGAAGCGCTCGACCAGTTCCGGGTCCAGGAAGCCCAGCGGGCGGGGATAGCGGTCGATCATCGTCACGCGCACGCCCAGCGTGGCAAAGATCGAGGCGTACTCGCTGGCGATGATGCCGCCACCGAGCACGGTCAGGGTCTCGGGCAGATACACCATCGACAGGATGGAGTCGCTGTCGAGGATGTGTTCGTGGTCGACCGGAACGGTGTCGAGGTGGCGCGGGACCGACCCGGTGGCAATGATCACGTGACGACTCCGCAGGCGGCTGCATGCCCCGCTTACCGCTTCGACGACCACCGTGTGCGGGTCCTCGAAGCTGGCGCGACCGTGCACGCGCACGATCTCGTTGCGCCCGAGCTGTTTGTCGATGAAGCGATCGTGCGACGCGATGACGCCCTGCAGGTTGCGCACCAGTGTCGCCATCTCGATGTCGTCGCGCAGCTCGAATTCGAGCACGTCGGACTGCTGGCGCAGCTGGCGGATGCGCAGAGCGCTCTCGCGCAGGGTCTTGCTCGGGATCGTGCCGCGATGCACACAGCCGCCGCCCAGCTGCCGGTCGCTCTCGACCAGCGCCACGCTGCAGCCGGCCTTCGCCGCCTGGATCGCCGCCTTCTGGCCGGCCGGGCCGCTGCCGATGACGACGAAATCGTACGAGGCGTCGGTCACAGGGCCATTTCCTGCACCGTTGCCAACACCGTGTCGCGCTGGACGAGCAGGTCTTCGATGTTGTCCTGATAGAGATTGAGTTCGCCGAGCACCGGCGCCGCGCGCAATTCCTCCTCGTTGAACTCGTCGGTGTGCATCGTGTGTCGTGCGAACAGGCGCGCGCCCGCGATCATCGCCACCAGGTTCGCCACCGTTGGTGCCTGCTGCGGGTCGTCCAGCCATTCGATGGTCTCGCTGACCGGGGAGGGCAGTTGCCAGTATGCGCAGACACGCATGCCGGCGGCGCGGGAATGAGCGTCCAGCAGGTCGAAAAGCTCCCGGTCCGGGCGGGTCGCGGCCTGGTCGCCGTCGATCTCCTGGATCGCCTGCAGGATCACCGGCTTGCCGATCTGGTGCAGCAGGCCACACAGGAATGCCACTTCGACGTTGCGCCGCAGGGACCGGGAGATTTCCTTGGCCCACACGGCGGTCGCCAATGATTCCTGCCACAACTCGTCGATCCGGTGGGCATAGCCCGGCGCCTTGAACAGCTTGGGCCCCATGGCTGCGGTCAGGGCGATTTCGCCGACCACCCGCAGGCCGAGCCGGGTGATCGCCTGCTGCAGCGACACCATCGCGGTCTTGCCGCGCATCAGCGGCGAGTTGGCGACTTTCATCACGTGGCCGGCCAGGGTCTGGTCGTTCTGGATCAGCTGTGCCAGGGAGGCCGCGTCGGATTCAGGGTCGCTGACGATCGTCAGCACCTGACTGGCGACGGCAGGCAGCACGGGCAAGGTGAGCTGGCTGGTGGCGAGCCGCTGCTCGAGCTGTGTGGAGAGCTGTTCGGTGGACAAG
The DNA here is from genome assembly GCA_964582825.1 of uncultured Enterobacteriaceae bacterium. GTDB lineage: Bacteria > Pseudomonadota > Gammaproteobacteria > Pseudomonadales > UBA5518 > CAZOUC01. The sequence continues at coordinate 2,275 of CAZOUC010000276.1, forward strand.
GTTGCGGTCGTCGTCGCGTTCATGTGGGATTCCCCGGCGGCCTCGCGGGCCGACCATAGCTCAATTACCGGACCCGGAAAAGCGTCGGCACGCTCAATCGCCGCAGTGGGCCGGTGCGTCGACGATGTCGACACCGCAGCGGCGCAGCGCATCGAGGTCGCGGCAGTCGAGCTCGCCGTTGCCCGCCAGGGCGATCCGCTGCAGACGGGGCGGACAGGCCATCGCGCCGAGCCGCTGCAGGCGGTTGTCGCGCAGGCTGACGCTCTCCAGTGCCGGCAGTGCCGCGAGCGATTCGACCTCGTGCAGCCGGTTGCTGTCGAGATTCAGCCGGACCAATCCACGGTAGCGCTGCAGCCCGGCCAGCGACTCGATGCCGGCGGAACTGCAGCGCAGCTCAGAAAGTTCGTCGACGGCCGTGATGTGCTGGTCCTCGAAGGTCTGCAGCAGGCAGGTGGCCAGCGCCGGATCGTCCACCGCAGCGTCACGCAGCAGCGGCGGCGGCTCGTAGACCACTCGCTCGTTGAAGGTGTAGCGGTAGTCGGCGCAGGCAGCCAACAGGGTCGTGATCGTCAGCAGCAGGAATGCTGCGCCTGGTGCCATGCGGGAGGCGCCCTTTTCGCAGATGGAGCTTGCTCGTCGCCACAGTATAATCGGCAGGCATGCGACAGCGGCGCGTGGAGTCTGGTCGGCGATGAGCGGCGGCTACGAATACCGGGACGTGACCGGGACCATCGACTGCACGGATCCACGGGCGGTGGCGGCGGTGGCCATTGAAGTCCTCGTGCGCCACCACCCGGAGCTGTCGCCGGCTCCGCTCGAACACGCCTTCAACGACGTCGAGGCCCTCTACGCGGGGCGCTATCCCGGGTTCCACGCCTGCGACATGCAGTATCACGACCTGGCGCATGTGCTGGACGTGTGTCTGGCCATGATCCGACTGGCCGACGGGTACCAGCGCCACCACGGCGACGGCGATCCACTGCGCCTGAGCGGATCGCTGCTGGTCACCGGTATTCTGGTCGCCCTGTTCCACGATGCCGGCTACCTGCGGCGCCGCGGCGACCGCCGTGCGCGCAATGGCGCCGAGTACACGCGGGTGCACGTCACCCGCAGTGCCGCGTTCCTGCGCCATTACCTGCCGCGCGTCGGCTACCGGGAATGGGCCCGCCTGGCCTCGCGCCTGGTGCAGTTCACCGGCTACGAGGTGGACCTCGACCGCCTGCGCTTCGCCGATCCGCGCCAGCGTCGCCTGGGCGAACTGATCGGTACCGCCGACATCCTGGCGCAGATGTCGGATCGTTGTTACCTCGACAAGTGCCGCGACTGCCTGTACCCGGAATTCGAACTGGCCGGGATGACCAGTTTTATCGATGGCCGCGGCCGGCGTGTGCAGCGTTACCGTGACGCCGTCGACCTGCTGCGCCAGACCCCGGACTTCATCGACCAGGCCCTCAGCGAGCGACTCGGCCGACAGTTCAACGAGGCCTGGCGTTACGTCGAGGCGCACTTCGACGGCGCCAACCCCTATCTCGACGCCATCGCGGCCAATCGACAGCGCCTGCAGCAGGCGCTGGCCGAGGACGATCCGGCGCGCCTCGAACAGCCGTTCTCCCGCCGTTGGCGCAGCACGCCGGCCTGAGCGCCCGGATCGCCTTTGCGACGGCGCCCCTGCGACCGGCGGCGCAGCGCCTCGCCACAGAGCTGTCCCTGCCCCTGTGGCCGTATGCCGTGGCCGACTGGCAGCGGCTCGACGGCGACGGCTGGTGGCTGCTGCTTGGCGAAGATGGCCTGTCGCTGGCTCTCGCCGGCGCCGGCTGTCGTCCCGTTCGGGTCGATTTCGGCGCGCCGCGGCTGGTTGCCCGCCTGCGCCGTGCCGGCCCGCGTCGCGAAGCGCTCGGACGGGCTCTCGGCCTGGGTTCGCAGCCCGCGCCGGCGGTGATCGACGCCACCGCCGGTCTCGGTCGCGACGCGCTGGTGCTGGCCCGGCTGGGTTGCCGGGTGACCCTGATCGAGCGGCATCCCTGGCTGGCGGCGCTGCTGGAGGATGCGCTCGGGCGCGCGGCGCGCGACGAGCGCGCCTGGCTGCGCGACCTGGCCGGGCGCATGCGTCTCGAGCTCGGCGATTCGCGGCAGCGGCTCGCTCCGCTGCTGCAGGCCGGCGACGCGGCGCTCGTCTACCTCGATCCGATGTTCGGGGACGGCCGC
>CAZOUC010000277.1:0-4463 GCA_964582825.1 uncultured Enterobacteriaceae bacterium
GCGTCCGCGGTCGGCGAGCCCGAGGGAATCTGCAGTCAGCGCCGCGCTGCGGCGCGCGAACTCGGCGACGCTCATCAGGCCCTGATCGCCCACGTAGAGTCGGTACTTGCGCGGAAAACTGCCGTACTTGCGTGGGTGGCCGGGCGAGCCGTCGGACGAGGTCATGACCCAGGCCTGGCGCATGAACGCGCGGATGTCGTCTTCGTGCATGTTGAACGAGGCGACCCGGGAATCGCCGGCCCGCATCAGCTCGATGGCCACCCTGAGCGGGTCGCGTTCGCCGGCGATCTCGGCCAGCGTGCGCCCCGCCATGCCGGGATCCGCGCCCGCCAGCACCAGCAGCGACTGCGGACCGCCGCGGGCGCGCAGCTTCTCACGCATCTCCGCGTCCAGTTCGCTGCCGTCGCGGACCTCCGCCAACCGCGCCAGAAACGCCTCGCGTGACCCGGCCAGCGCCCAGCGCGGCACGATGGCATTGCGCAGGCGGGTACCGGAGGCGCGCCACGGATACTGGTCCGCGCTGACGGACAGCCCGGCCGCGCGCGCCGCCTCGACACGCTCGATGAGGCGTGAACTCTCACCCCACAGATCGACGCCGAGCACTTTCAGGTGGGCCAGGTGCACGTGGATGTCCGCGAGACGACCGATTTCCAGGGCCTCGTCGAGCGCCGCCCAGATTCCGACGCCCGATACGCCCTCGGCGCGCAGATGGGTGTCGTAAATGCCCCCGTACGCCGCGGCGATGCGTGCCAGCGCGACCACCTCGTCGGTCGGAGCGAAATTGCCCGGCACGTAGTACAGGCCGCTGGACAGACCGAGCGCTCCCTGCTCCATCGCCGTACGCACCAGGTCCTGCATGGCGGCGATTTCCGCCTCGGTCGCCGGCCGGTTGACGGATCCGATGACGGCGCGGCGCACGGCACCGTGGCCGACGAACTGGGCGACGTTGGGACCGATGCCGTGACTGTTCAGGCGTGCCGCGGTACCGGCGACATCCGGGCTGCCGTCGCCGTCGTTGCCGATGACGAGCGTCGTGACGCCCTGCGTGAGGTAGTGCAGGTTGTCGCTTCGTGCCGGGTCCAGCAGGTCGGCGCGGGCGTGCGTATGAGGATCAATGAAACCCGGCATGACCAGCAGGCCGGACGCGTCGATGGTCTCGTCGGACTCGATGCCCTCGGCGGTGCCGACGTGGACGATACGGTCGCCGCGCAGGCCGATCGCCTGCACCGTCGGCATCGCACCACTGCCGTCGACGAGCGTGCCACCGACGATCAGGGTATCGACCCGGGCGTCGGCTGAAACCCCGGGGTGGAAGAACAGAAAGAGCAGGCTGGCGGCAACGACACGGAGGAAGGCGGGTGACCTGCTCATAGAACCGCGTGCAGCACGGCCTTGAACGCGTCGACATGCGCCTCGTCGAAGCCGCTGGGCGCCACGAAATCCAGATCCTCGCTGTATCGATTGCCGTTATGACACAAGCGGATCGCGGTGCCGCCATGAAACACCACGTGCCGGCCGAGCTCGGATCGAGCCAGGGCATCCAGAATGTCGTAGTGCAGCAGCTCTTTGATGACCGTACCACGTACGGTCTCGTTGCCTCGAGCCTCCAGGTCCGCGATCTTCTGGATGTCCTGCATGTTCAGCGCGGTCACGGCGTCACCTCCCCTACCCCTCCGTCGGCTTCGAATTCCTCAATGCACTCCGCCAGCTCCTCTTCGTCCACGAGATCCAGCGACCTTCGCATGGCCAACAGGTCCTCATAGGCGCGGCGAGGCGTCGCGACGCGTGTTTTCCGCTCCGGGTCATAGTACGTCCCGGCCAGAATCGCCTCCCGACTTTTCTTGGTCTGCACGAATTCAATGACGCCAAAGTCCCGGCTGGGCGTCCGCAGCTCGAATGTCGCCCCCCGGCCGGTCGTCATGACCACCAACCGGCTCGGCATCTGCGAAATCACCCCGTACTCGGACAGCACGGTCTCTGCGGTGAGGTAGTTGATCGCGTCCGGGCGCAGGTACTCAATCAGCGCCAGCTGCGCCCGATCGGGAATCGACGTGGCCTCCGGGTTGAGGTACAAGCCCTTGCCCAGCTTCTCGACAATTCCCGCCTTGGCGTGGCGCGTCAGCATGACGCGAAGCGTAGGCAACTCGACATCGTGAAAAATGACCTTCAGGGCGTCGAACGTGAACAGCCATTGCCCTTTCTGATCGAGCCGCTTGAGCTCCGCCCTGAGTCGGTCTGCGCGCACAGTGCCTCCCTTGTTAATGATGAGTACACCATGCGCTTTTTTCAATGTAAATTAATGATCGCGCTCGGCTACTGGATGTTGGAGATGACGCGCTTTCGCGCCTCCTCGTACTCCGCCTCCGACAGCATGCCTTTTGCCTTGAGGTCGTCAAGCTCCTTCAAGCGCTGCTCGACACTGCGCTCAGCCGACTCCGCCGGCTTGGGCTTGCCCGATTCATCCAGGCACTTGCCCCGGTAGATTGTCGTCAGATGCGAAATTCGCGCGTCGATCGAATCCTGGTTCTTGTTCGCGCGAACCTCGTTCACGATGATTCCCGGCCAAAAGACGATGGCCAGTCCCACGTTTTTCCCGGTCACGCCCGAGTCGTCCTTGGCGTCCTCGAACTCGACCCCGAGGGCGGTCAGTTCGCTCACGAGCTCGCCGCAGGATTTCGCCTCGTCGCCCGCTTGCACGGTTTGAATCGCCTTGTTGGATACGCAACCCACGAGGCTCGCCCCCACCACGACCGACACGAGCATTTTGGACCCGCGGCGCACCGCGGCGCCGAGCCGGCCCTTGCCACCGGATATTATCTTAATCTCCATGCTGATCTTCCTTGCTTGGTCTTTGTTCAGGCCGCCAACGCTAGTTGCTGGCACGCACCCGACCCCTCGTTTTTGGCGTCATTTTCGACGCAACGTTCCGATCCTTCCCGATGTGGCGCGGAATTGCAAGCGCCGGCTGGAAAAGCGTCGGCCGTTGCGGCAAGCTGCAGGCAGTTTGCGTTCAAGTTGCAGCTCGCTGCGCGGAGCCCTGGATGCCACGCACCGTCTACGTCAATGGCCAGTACGTTCACGAACAGGAAGCGCGGATTTCGGTATTCGATCGCGGATTCCTGATGGCGGACGGCGTCTACGAGGTGACCTCGGTGCTCGACGGTCGCCTGATCGATTTCGACGCGCACATCGCCCGTCTGCAGCGTTCCCTCGCCGAGCTCGACATGCCGATTCCCTTGTCACGCGACGGCTTTCTGGACATTCATCGCGAACTGGTGGCACGCAATGCCGTGGACGAGGGCCTGGTCTACCTGCAGGTAACGCGCGGCGCGGCAGACCGCGACTTCCTGTACCCCGACCCGGACCGCACGGCCCAGTCGGTGGTGCTGTTCACGCAGCACAAGCCGGGCCTCGCCAACGACCCCAAGGCTGCGGCCGGGATCCGGGTGATCAGCGTCGCCGACCTGCGCTGGGGGCGGCGCGACATCAAGACCGTGCAGCTGCTCTACCCGTCGATGGCGAAGATGATGGCCCGGCGCGACGGCGCCGATGACGCCTGGCTGGTGCAGGACGGCTTCGTGACCGAGGGCACCAGCAACAACGCCTACATCGTCGCCGGCGGTTCGATCGTGACCCGCGCGCTGTCGAACGACATCCTGCACGGCATCACCCGCGCGGCGGTGCTGCGCCTTGCCGACGAGGCCGGCATGGCCGTCGAGGAGCGCAGCTTCACCATCGAGGAAGCCAAGGCCGCCGACGAGGCGTTCATCACCTCGGCGAGCACCTTCGTGATGCCGGTGATCGCCGTCGACGGCACGTCGATCGGCGACGGGCGACCCGGGCCGGCGACGCGACGGCTGCGGGAGATCTATCTCGAAGAGAGTCGGCGCCGCGCGCTTTGACCCCGGCCGTTCATTTCCTCGCGGCGTGCTCGACGAGCAGGCGCATCATCTCTTCCGCCGATACAACCGCATAGTCGCGCAGAAAGTCACGGTCCGTGTGATCGCCCAGTTCGTAGGTGATCGCCGGAACACCGAAGCTGTGGTAGACCCAGGCCTTGGACGTCGGGCTTTCCGGGTTCGAGCCCGGTTTGCGATCGACCCGGAACCGCGGGTAGCGCGCGCGCAGCCGCGTCTCCAGGGCCGCCATCCAGTCGCGGGTGAACTCGGGCATCGAGATCGGCTTGTCGTCGAACTGGGTATAGAACACGTCGCGGTTGGTCGAGTGGAAATCGAGGAACAGGCTCAAGCGCGCCCCGCCCGACCGCCGGAAGCGCTCGAGCTCATCGCGCATCAAGCGCGTTTCCGGCTGCGTGAACGGACCCCAGTCGCGATTGAGGTCGATGCCGCCGGTGCTGTGCCGCCAGTAGCCACGGGCCACACCGTCCGGGTTCAGATTCGGTACCAGCAGCACGCCGTAGGCGGCGCGGAACGCGGTCGCCAGCGGGTCGTCCGCATAGACGC
>CAZOUC010000278.1:0-4437 GCA_964582825.1 uncultured Enterobacteriaceae bacterium
AGCCGGCAACCGCCGGTCCCGAGGCGGCTGGCGACGTGCCGCGGTCTGCTGTCGGGCCGGGCAGCGAGCCGCCCGGCAGGAGCGAGCGACTGTCGACGGTCGATGCGCGTTCCGTGCTGCCCGCCGCCGGAGAGCCCGCGGCAGTCACGCCGGCTCCCCGCAGCGGCGAACTGCGCCAGACCGCCGCGGCATCGGATCCGGCCGGCTCGGTCACGGCGCGAGAACAGCGCCCGCTGGTCCAGGTTCCGGCCCGGGTTCCGGACCAGGTGCCGGCGAGTGCGCGCCCGGTCGACGCGCCGGGGTTTGCGGTCACCCCGGTGGCAGGTGCCGGCGGCGGCAGCCCGAACGACGCGACAGGGACGGATCGGCCCGCCAGCCTGCGCCCTCAGGCCGTGTTGACGGCGCCGCCGGTCGGCGCGCCTGGCGGAGGCGAGGCGAGGCGCCCGCTGAACACCGTGCTGCCGGACTCCGCGCCGGTCGCCGTCCCGACGCGCACCGTGATCGGAACGGGGGACGGGCAGTCGCTGAGCACCGGTCCGACGCGCGCCGAATCTCCGGGGCCGACACCCGGTGGTAGGGTCAGGACCGCCCCGCCGGCCCCGCCGGCTCCGCTGCCATCGCCGGCCGCTTCGGCTTCGGTACCGCCGCCGCCTTCCGCTGCTGACGTTCCGCTAACGCCCGGTGCGGCGTCGCAACCCGGCCAGCGCGTGGCCATGGCGATCGCGCCGGAGCGGGCAGGCGGCCTGCCGTCCGAGGCCTCGCCTGCCTCCGGCGTGGTGCGCTCTGCCGCGCCGGCGCTTCGCAGTGCGGGCGCCGCAGGGGCAGCGGACGGGGCAGAGGCCGGTCCGCCCGAGGTCTCCGCCGCGCGCATCGCGCGGGCGACGTCGGATGCCGTCCTGCCGCAAGGCAGCGCGGTACCGGAAGCCGCAACGCGCCCCGCCGTGTCTTTCGAGGCCCCTGTGCGCGCCGCGGAGCCGGCCGCCCCGGTCGATGCCCCGGGCCGCAGCGCCGAGCTCTCCGGCAGCAGTTCTGCCGCCACGCCGGTCCGGACAGGCGCCGCGCCGCTGCCGCCGCCGATGCCGGGGATGCCGCTGGCGCTGGCCCAGACCGGCTGGGAAGGCGGGCTGCAGGAGCGCATCCTGTGGGTCAGCGCGCACAACCTGCGCGGTGCGGAAATCCAGCTCGATCCGCCCGAACTCGGCCCGCTGCAGATCCAGGTCAGCAAGCAGCGGGAGGGCACCTCGGTGCACTTCACGACCCACAGTCACCTGGTTCGCGACCTTATCGAACAGTCGCTGCCGCGGCTGCGCGAGATGCTCGACGCCGGCGGCCTGCGTGACGTCAACGTCGATGTGTCGCAGCAGGGCAGGGGTGAGCAGCGCCAGGGCAACGCCTACCCGGCATCGCCCCGACCCGGTTCTGCCTGGGCTGACGGCGACGCGGCCGAACTGCAGGAGAGCCTCCTGCCCCGGGTACCGCTCGGCCTGGTCGACGCCTACGTCTGACGCGCCGCCGCGCGTGGAGCCTGCTTCCGCAACTGTGCTACTTTAGCCTTCGTTTTGGCCTGAATTTCATGTGTCTGGCGCGCCTCTTGCATCCGGCAGGAGGGCCAGGCGCCGGGTGACGGAAGATTGGCATGGCGGATGACGACAAGGACCAGGCGGCCGAGGGCGAAGAAGGCGCGAAGCCCGACAATCGCAAGAAACTGCTGCTGATCGGCGGGGGCGCGCTGCTCGTGCTGCTGCTGGCCGGCGGCGCGGCGTGGTTCTTCCTGGCTGGTGGCGACGACGAGGATGCGTCGGCAGACGAGGCGGTCGAGGAAGTCCGCCTGCCGGCCCGGTACCACTCGCTCGGTGAGTCCTTCATCGTCAATCTCGACGACGACGGGCGCTCGCGCCTGATGGAGGTGGCCGTCACGGTGATGACGCGTGACGCCGCCGCCGTCGAGGCCATGGAACGGCACGCGCCGCTGCTGCGCAGCGAACTGACCATGTTGCTCGGCGGCACCGACTTCGCGACCCTGCGCACGCAGCAGGGCAAGGCCGACCTGCAGGAGGCGATTCGTCTGCGGGTGCAGCGCATCCTCGACCAGGAACACGGCGGGGATGCCGGGCCGCCGCAGGTCGAGCAGGTGTTTTTCGAAAAGTTCGTGCTGCAGTGAGCACGGGCATGACCGGGTAAGCGACGATCGTGCAGGACCTGCTGTCACAAGACGAAATCGACGCGCTGCTGCACGGCGTGTCCGACGGTGACGTCGAGACCGAAACCGCGGAGGCGTCCGACGACTTCCAGCGCTACGATCTGGCCAGCCAGGACCGCGTCGTGCGCGGGCGCATGCCCGCCCTCGAACGCACCAACGAGCGTTTCGCCCGACAGCTCAAGACCGGCCTGCGGGGGCTGCTCCGCCGCGGCCTCGACGTGTCCTACGAAGGCATGCAGGTGCAGAAGTTCGGCGAGTACTTCAACAGCCTGTTCGTGCCGACCAGCATCAACGTGGTGCGCCTGCGCCCGCTGCCCGGCGTCGCGCTGCTGGTGATGGACAGCCGCCTGGTGTTCCTGCTGGTCGACAACTTCTTCGGCGGCGGGCGCTTTCACGCCAAGGTCGAAGGCCGCGAATTCACGCCGACCGAGACCATCGTGATCGAGCGTGCCCTGGAAACGATCTTCGATCAGCTGCAGCGGGCCTGGGGAGGCCTCGCGGCAATCCAGGTCCAGCTGCTGCAGAAGGAAGTCAGTCCGGAGGCGACCGGCATCTACAACATGAACGACATCGCCGTGATCAGCAGCTTTTCCATCGAGTTCGACATCAGCGGTGGCCAGCTGCACGTCGTCGTTCCGTACGGGATGATCGAGCCGATCAAGGACCTGCTGGACAAGTCCAACGTCATGGAGGACGAGACCCGCGACAACCGCTGGGAGCGCGCGCTCAGCAACCGGATCCAGGAAGCCGAGGTGGAACTCAACTGCATCGTGGCGCGCACCGAGATCAGCCTGCGCGAGGTCATGGAGCTCGAGCCCGGCGACGTGATCCCGGTCGGAATTCCGAACCCGGTGCTCAAGGCCAACGACGTGCCCCTGTACCACGTGAAGCTGGGGCGCCTCAAGGAAAACCTCGCGCTGCAGGTCACCGGGCAGTTCAAGCACGAAGAGTAACGAGGCGCATCGATGAACGACGACAAGGACAGCGGCAGCGAACAGCAGGGCGGTGCCGCCTCGGAAGAACCGACCATGATCCTCGGTGATCAGGAGGCGGCGCAGCCCGACGACCTGCCGGATTTCGCGAGCTTCCAGCAGGATCAGTCGGAGCCGGCAACGCCGGACCTCGCCAACCCGGACCTCGAGATGATCCTCGACATTCCGGTGACCCTGTCGATGGAGGTCGGCAACACGTCGATCTCGATCCGGGACCTGCTGCAGCTCGGCCAGGGTTCGGTGATCGAGCTCGACCGCCTGGCCGGCGAGCCGCTCGACGTGCTCGTCAACGGAACCCTGATCGCCCACGGCGAGGTGGTTGTCATCAACGACAAGTTCGGCATTCGCATGACCGACGTCATCAGCCCGTCAGAGCGGATCAAGAAGCTGGGCTGAACGCCGGACTCAGCGCGGCTGCCGTTCCAGGGCGGCCAGGTAGTCCTCCGCTTCCGCGAGCCGCTGCTCGTCGAACACGCGGATACCGTGACGGCTCAGCAATTCGGCGGCCACGCCGGCGCCGGGTACCAGGCGGCGCCGGAAACTGCCGTCGTAGGTCTCCAGGCTGCCGCAGGAGGGGCTGCGTGCCTTGAGCACAGCCATGCGGATGCCGTGTCGCCGGGCGGTCTGCAGCGCGGCTTCGGCGCCAGCGACGAAGCAGGCACCGAGGTCGACGCCGTACGCCGTGTGCACACGGCCACGGCCCTCCAGCACCGCCGCGCTACCGGAGTGGCCGTCCACCGCGACGACTTCCGCCGCGGGACGGGGTACCGGCAGGCCACCGTCGACTTCCGGACACACGGCGACGATCCGGCCGTCGCGCCGCCAGCGCGTCAGGGTGCCGGCTACCCGGTCGAACGGTTCGGCGTTGTAGCGGACGTTGTCGCCGAGCAGGCAGCGGCTCACCAGCACCTTCTCCATTCCGGCATTCTGGCACAGCTGTTGCTCAACCCGGTATCGACGGTCTGCACGTCAAGTTTTCGACGCGAGGAATGCCGGTGGACGGAACAACAGCCAGCCCGATCGGTGCCGGGCACGTCGGTGAAGTGCTGCTCGGACTGGTACTGGTGGTCCTGGCCATATTCGTCGTGGCCTGGCTGCTGCGCCGGCTGCAGGGCGGCGGGTTCCGCGGCTCCGCTCCGCTGCGCGTTCTGGCGGTGCTGCCCGTGGGCCAGCGCGAGCGGGTGGTGCTGGTCGAGGCCGGCGGCACGCAGCTGCTGCTGGGCGTCACGGCGACGGGAATCTCGC
>CAZOUC010000279.1:0-4419 GCA_964582825.1 uncultured Enterobacteriaceae bacterium
GCGCCTGGCCGAGCGCGGTATTCGTGTGCACGAGTGGCGTGTCGACCCGCACAGCGGCAGCCTGACGCCGGCCGCTCTCGAGTCACTGCTGTCCTCGCGCACTCGCCTGCTGGCGTTTCCGCACTGCAGCAACATCGTCGCCGAAATCAACCCGGTTGCGGAGATCTGTGACCGGGCCCGCCGCGTCGGTGCCATCACGGTGGTCGACGGTGTCGGCTACGCCGGGCACGGCTTCCCGCACCTGCCGTCACTCGGCGCCGACATCTACCTGTTCTCGACCTACAAGACTTACGGGCCACACCAGGGCGTCATGGTGCTGCGTCCGGAACTGGCGCGGCAACTGCCGGCGCAGTGCCACTACTTCAATGAGTCACTGCCGGGCAAGCGGCTGACGCCCGCCGGCCCCGACCACGCGCAGATCGCCGCCTGCGCCGGCATCAGCGACTATTTCGAGGCGCTCTGCGAACACCACGGTCTGCCCTCCACCACCCGGAAGGAGGCGCTCCACGAGATGCTGCGCGCGGCCGAGGAGCGCCTGCTGGCGCCGCTGCTGGACTGGTGCGCAGCCGACCGGCGGGTGCGCCTGCTCGGTCCCGCAGAGCTCAGACAGCGCGCCCCGACGGTCGCCCTGGTTCCGCAGGGTCCGGCTCCGGCCGAGGTCGCAGCCGGCCTCGCCGAACGCGACATCGTCGCCGGCGCCGGCCACTTCTACGCACCGCGGCTGCTCGAGGCGCTTGACGTCGATCCGGGTCGCGGCGTGCTGCGTCTTTCGCTGCTGCACTACAACTCAGGCGAAGAGGTCGACCGCCTGCTGGCGGCTCTCGACGAGCTGCTCTGAGCCGGTCAGCAGGCGGGCCCGCCAGGCGCTGCGGGTGATGCTGTCCACGTCCACCAGGCAGTGCAACTCGCCTGCGCCGTAGCGGGCCACGGGCACGCCATCGCGCAGCAGCAGTCGGTGTCCGGGCAGCGCGGGCACGCGCTCACCGGGCAGGAGCTGGCCGCTGAGATTGAGCGGATCACAGCCCGCGAGCGCCTGCAGGCGCCCGTCGCCACCGTCACGACAGGCTTCCAGCAGGGGCAGCGCCTCGGGCAGTGCGAACTGTTCGCCGGAAAAGCCCGCGACGAAGCGCCCGCCGACGATTTCCTCGCGCGCCTCGAGACGGCGCAGCGCGTAGCTCAGTTCGCGCCAGGGCGGGGCCGCTGCTTCGCGTTCGAGGAGCCTGCGGAACAGAATCCCGTAGCGACGTAACAGCACGCGAGCCCTGGCCTCGACGTCGGCCCAGGGATCGACCGGCGGCTCCGCCTGCTGCAGGCGGTACCAGCGGCCGGCGGCCTCCAGTCCACGCAGGCTCGCCCGCAGCCCCCCGATGCGGCGCGCGCGAGCCTTGTTTTTCGCCGGAGCGATCAGCGCACGCAGCCCAGCGAAGCCATCGGCACTGACCAGCCCGACGCCGACCAGTTCGCCCAGACCCTGTTCCACCTGCGCCTGCAGCAGGCCACTGCGCGCGAGCAGTTCACCGTAGAACGCCGGACCGTGCTCTTCGAGCACCTGCAGCAGGCGCCGCGCGGGCGCGGTCGGCGCGCCGCCGGCCGGCGATACGCGCCAGTATGCCGCGTGTTCCCGGCGCAGGATGACGATCGGAGTGGACCGCACCGGCCCGCCGCGGGCTGCCGACTCACCGCGATGCGGTGCCCGGCGCCACAGGTAGCGCCCGGTGGCTCCGAGCTGATCCATCCAGGTGCTGCAGTAGTGTTCGAGACGCGCCGGCAATACCTCGCTCTCCCAGGCCAGCGCCGCCACCGGCAGACCCTCGAGCTGCTCCAGCACCGCGTCGAGAGCGGGCGCACCCGAACGCGGCGGATCCTCCCCTATCCCGTGCCAGCGCAGCAGAAATCGCATCATCGCAGCCGCCGACACGCACTGCGTCCGTGCGCGTCGTCGATCCCGGTGCAGACGGTGGATTCGAGCCAGTCGGCTGCGTTCGCACCACTGCTCGGCGCCGCTGGCATCGAATCGTCCACGCATGACGCTGCCCTGGGTTTCGAGCGTCAGCAGGGCCTGCTCGATTTCGGCGAGCGGACGGACCAGCAGCTCGCCGAGGCCTGCCGCCGTGACCGGGCCATCCAGCTCGAGCCGCCCGCGCAGCAGCTCGACGAGCGCCGGCGCCGGGTCCCCCGGTGACGACAACAGCGGCGCTTCGACGAGCAGCCGGGCATCGGGCCAGACCGCGAGCCCCAAAGGGAGACGCTCGGTGGCCAGCCAGACTGGCCCGGCGGATACCGGCTGCAGACAGGCGACGCGTCGCTGCATGCGCAACTCGTCCAGCCAGCCGGGGTAGTCGCGCAGCTCCTCGCCGGTAAGGAATCCGCAGACCAGCAGGGCGTCGTGCAGTTCGTCCGCGCTGGCCGGTTGCGGTTGCATCTGCCGACGCACTTGCTCGACCAGTTCCGGGTCCAGCCGGCCGGGACCACCGGCATCGCCCAGGCCCGGTCGGGTCATGGTCCGCACCGCGCGTGTGCGCCGCTCCTCGGCGTCGCCGTCGTCCAGGAACGCGTACGGTCGTGCACTGACGATCGCCTCCGCCAGCGGTGACGGGGCGGTCAGGTCGCGGCATACGACCTCGACGCGTTCGATCGACTCGAGCAGGGCCCGGAAACCGTCCAGGTCCATGACCTCGTGCAGGCAGTCGTCCAGGGCCTGGCGGACCAGCGGGTGATCCGGTACATCGCGGTGGCCGGGCAGGTTGTCCTGGCAGGCCACGGCGTCCGGAAACGCGTGCGTCAGCAGATCCTCCGCGTCGCTGCGCTGGAACTGCGGCGGCACCCGCCGCCCGCCACGCTGGCGCTGCACGGCCAGTGCCGTGGACGCCACCCAGCGCCATCGGGTCGGAAACATCGGCGCCTGCAGCACGGCCTGCTCGAGCGTCTCGGCGACGCCGGCCGCCCGCAGGTAGCGGCTGACCTCTTCGAGCGGGAAACTGTGGGTGGGCCCCAGGGACAGCACCAGGGAATCGTCGAGCGCTGCCGCCTGCAGTTCGAAATTGAACTGGCGGCAGAACTTCTTGCGCAGGGCCAGGCCCCAGGCCCGGTTTATCCGGGCACCATACGGTGCGTGCACCACGAAGTGGCTGTCGCCGACCTCGTCGAAGAAGCGCTCGAACACGATACGTTCGCGCGTCGGCAGGGTGCCGAGAGCGCGCCAGGCCGCGCCGAGATAGGCGCCCAGAGCCCCGGCCGCGTCCGGGCCGAGCCCGTACTCACGGCCCAGCCAGGCCTGCACGGATGCCGCAGCCGCCGGCGTGTCGCCGGCAGCGGCGAGTCGTTCGGCCACCCCGTCGCGCAGCCGTGACACCGCCCGCGACAGCTCGTCGCTGCGGCCCGGTGCCTCGCCGAACCAGAACGGCATCGTCGGCGGCTGCCCGGCGGCGTCCTCGACGAAGACCCGTCCCGTTTCGACCTTGAGAATCCGGTACGACCGGTTGCCCAGCTGGAAAATGTCGCCCGGCGAACTGTCGAATGCGAAGTCCTCGTTGACGGAGCCGACCCGCAGGTCTTCCGGCGACAGCAGCACGTCGACTTCGAACAGGTCGGGAATCGCGCCGCCGTTGGTGACCGCGACCAGACGCGCGCCCCGCCGGCCGCGCAGGCGGCGGTTGACGGCGTCATGATGCAGCAGGGCGCCGCGCCGGCCACGCCGGGTTGCGTAGCCCTCGGCGAGCATCTGCACGACGGCTTCGAACTGCGCCGGCGTCAGGCCGGCGTAGGGGGCGGCACGGCACAGCAGACCGCGGAGGGCGTCAACGGACCAGTCGCTGCACGCGGCCTCGGCCACGATCTGCTGTGCCAGCACGTCCCGCGGCGCACGCGGCAGTTCGCTGCGATCCAGTTCGCCGTCTTCAATGGCGCGCAGCAGGGCCGCGCACTCGACCAGGTCGTCACCGCTGAGCGGAAACAGGCGCCCTTTCGACACGCCGTCGACCGCATGCCCGGAACGCCCGATCCGCTGCACCAGCGCGTTTATCGACCGCGGAGAGCCGACCTGGATCACCAGGTCCACGTCGCCGATGTCGATACCGAGCTCGAGCGACGCGGTCGCCACCAGCGCACGCAGATCGCCGGCCTTGAGACGCTGCTCGGCGCGCAGGCGGTGTTCTTTCGACAGGCTGCCGTGGTGCGCCGTGACCGCATCCTCTCCGAGCCGTTCGGCCAGCTGCCGCGCCAGACGCTCGGCCATGCGCCGCTGATTGACGAACACCAGCGTCGTACGGTGTTCCCGGGCGTAATCGGCCAGGCGTTCGTAGATCTCGTCCCACACCTCCGCCGCCATCACCGCCGTCAGGGGCGAGCGCGGCAGCTCGATTGCCAGGTCCGGGCGACGCCGTGGCGGCGCCTCGACGATCTCGCAGTCGCGACCGATGC
>CAZOUC010000280.1:0-232 GCA_964582825.1 uncultured Enterobacteriaceae bacterium
AGGTGCAGGGTGCCACTCACAGCGACAGGACCGGGCCGTGCCGGCTGAGCAGTTCCGCCTGGGCGCTGTCGTCCAGCACGGTCACCGGCAGGGCCAGGTCCGCCGGGTCCAGACCGCGCGCCGCGAGGGCCGACCGGGCGACGTAGAGGCGATCGATGCCGTAGAGTCCCAGGGCCGGGCACAGGCGGCCGAGGTAACTGCAGCCGAGCAGTTCGCCGTCCTCGCCGAGGAC
>CAZOUC010000280.1:242-4371 GCA_964582825.1 uncultured Enterobacteriaceae bacterium
GCCCAGACGCCGTCGCCGACGAACGGAAGCGAGACCGCCTGGTCGAAGGCGCCCAGGGACAGCGCCAAGTCCAGCAGCAGGCGCTCGCGTCCCTTGCCGTAGGGTGGGTGGCGCCACAGCAGCAGCACCGGTGCCGTACCGTCGCGGCTCACGGGAAACTCACCACGCGGTCGCAGCACTGCAGGGACTCGACCAGCGCGCCGAGGCCGGCGAGCTCCGCCTCGTCGACCAGGCCCGCCTCGGCGACGCCAAGGCGCCGGGCGGTGTCCGCGTCGTGCAGGCCACGACGCTGCGCCGAAGCCGAGCAGGCCACCAGGCGCAGGCCGTGGTCGCGGGCCAGGCGCTGCCAGGCGGCCACGGTGTCGGCCTCGTCCCGGCCGGGTCGTGCCAGGCGCGCCAGGTTGTGGACGCCGTCGCCGAAAAAGAAGGCCGTAACGACCTGGTGACCGAGGGCGGCGGCGCTCGCGCAGAAGCGCTGCGCCGTGCTCGCTGCCTCGGCCTGCGGCGGCGCGGCGCTGATCAAGAGGGCCAGTTTCATCCCGATTCTCGAAGGGCCGTCCGGGTGCCCGGGCATGTTACTGCACGGGCGTTGCGCATCAAACCACGCGGCGGCAGTAAGTCATTGAAATATCTTGCAGTATCGACAGACTGCGCTATCGTTGCTCGAACCATGGACTGCAGGGGACCGCCGTTGCAGAGTTGGCGCTCGCAGCTGCTGATCGGCTGGCGCGAATGGGTGAGCCTGCCTGATCTCGACGTGCCGGGCATCAAGGCCAAGATCGACACCGGCGCCCGGACCTCGGCGCTGCACGCCTACTCGGTGGCATTCTTCGATCGCGACGGCGTCCCCTGGGTGCGTTTCCAGGTGCACCCGGTGCAGCGTCGGCGTCGCCCGGTGCTGCACTGCGAAGCGCCGCTGGTGGATCGTCGCGTGGTGACGAGTTCTAATGGTGCGCGCGAGGAGCGGCCCGTGATCCGCACCCGGATGCGCCTCGGACCGGTGGAACGGCGTATCGAACTGACCCTGAGCAATCGCGACGACATGGGCTTTCGCATGCTGGTCGGCCGCGAAGCCCTGCGCGGCCGTTTCCTGGTCGACGCCCGCCATTCCTATACCGCCGGCGAGTATCTCGACAGCGACTTCTACCAGCCGCCCGGCAAACGCCGGGAACGGCCCGGCCCGACCGCCTAGTCGGGCTTGCGGAAGCGCAGGGTCATGCGGTTCGACTCGCCGATCGCTTCCATCGCGCTGCGTCGCGCCGGATCGTCGGCGCTGCCGCTCAGCGAGGGCGGCAGGCGCCAGACGATGTCGTCCTCGCCGGGCTGGTCCAGCGGGTTGCTGTTGATGTCGCTGGATTGTTCGAATTCGAAGCCGGCGGCCTCGATCACCTCGATGACCTGATCACGGTGCAGGTAGCCGCGGCTGCCGTCCGCCCAGGCCCGGTCGCGCTCCGGCGGCGCCTCGTGCTGCACCACGCCGAGCACGCCGCCCGGTTTCAGGACCCGGAACGCGTCGGCCAGGGCCGCGCTGCGGTAGCCGCCCTCGTCTTCGAAGCGGTTGAGATTGTGCAGGGCGCGGATCATCAGCACCGCGTCGGCGGTCCCGGCGAGTGCATCGGGCATCGAGCCGAACACGAAGGCGTCCAGCCGTGCGCCGTCTTCGCCCTGCCAGGCTTCCGCCTCTATGAGCCAGTCCTCGCGCCAGGTCTTCTTGGCCTCGATGCGCTCCTCGCTGAAGAAGCCGAACAGCGGAAACATGTCCAGCGCGTAGTCGACACCGATCAGCAGGCCGTCCGGACCGAGGTAGGGCAGCAGGATTCGCGTGTACCAGCCGCCACCGGGCAGCGCCTCGACCACGGTCATGCCGGGTTCGATGCCGAAGAACTGCAGGGTCCCGGCGGGATTGCGCGCCGGGTAACGGGCCTTGATGTCGGCGTCCCGGGCGTCGAGGACCGCCTGCAGCCGCTGCGCGGCGGGGTCCTCGGCGGCCTCCGGCGCGGCCGTAGCGGTCGCCGGATCGGCCGGGACGCCGACGCCGCTGTCGGGTGCGTCGGGCGCGGACGCCGGTCGGACGGGTTCCGGTGCGTCGCTGCAGGCGACGAGCAGCAGGGCGAGTACGGGCAGAAACAGGTGTCTCACGTCGGGGTCTCTCCGGAGTGTCGATGGCGGCCGGTGAACGGTCCGGCCCGGGGTCGCTGGCGACCGCGCCGGGTCATCATGACCGCCAATGACAACGTATGCAATGCATTCGGCGTGCGGGCGTCATTGCCAAGCGACTCGCTTCCTTTACACTGGCTGATTCGTACCAGGCGCTGCGGCGCCGGCAGCCTCGTTGTGGTAGCAGAAGGAACGGTTCTGGATGGCGGAAGACCACCGGTCCGGGACATTGGAGCCCGGCTACCCGCACCCCCTGGGGGCGACCTGCGAGTGCGGTGGGGTCAATTTCGCGCTGTTTTCCGCGCACGCGACGCGCGTCGAGCTCTGCCTGTTCGATTCGCAGGGTGTGCACGAGATCGCGCGCTACACGCTGCCCGAGCGCAATAACCACGTCTGGCACGGCTTCCTGCCCGAAGCCGGGCCCGGCACGGTGTACGCCTACCGCGTGCACGGCCCCTTCGAGCCGCATCTGGGGCATCGCTTCAATCCCCGCAAGCTGGTGCTCGACCCGTACGCGCGCCGCCTGACCGGCGACTTTGGCTGGCACGATTCCCTTTACACCTACGATCCGGCGCACCCCGACCGGGACCTCGAGCCCGACAGCCGCGATAACGCGCCGTACCTGCCCAAGTGCATCGTCTACCCGGACCTCGCCGGCCCGCTGCCGCGCGCGCCGCGGGTGCCCTGGTCCGATACCGTGCTGTACGAATGCCATGTCCGTGGCATGACCATGTCGCACCCGGAGGTCGACGACAGCGTGCGCGGCACCGCACTCGGTCTGGCGTCGCCGCCGATGCTCGAGTACCTGAAGGCGCTCGGGGTCACCTCGGTGGAACTGATGCCGGTGCAGGCCTTCACGAGCGAGCCCTTCCTGATCGAGAAGGGCCTGGTCAACTACTGGGGCTACAACACCGTGGCGTTCTTCGCGCCGCACTACCCCTACGTCCCGGACGGCGACCCGGCCAAGCTGCGCGAAGCGATCGACCGCATCCACGACGCCGGCCTGGAAGTGATCCTGGATGTCGTCTACAACCACACCGCCGAGGGCAACCGCCTCGGGCCGACCTACAGTTTCCGGGGAATCGACAACCTGTCCTACTACCGCCTGCAGGCCGAGAACCGCCGCTACTACGTCAACGACACCGGTTGCGGCAATACCCTGGACCTGAGCCACCCGCGCGTGCTGCAGCTGGTCATGGACAGCCTGCGCTACTGGGTCCGCAGCATGCAGGTCGACGGCTTCCGCTTCGATCTCGGCACCGTGCTCGGTCGCGAGCGGCACGGCTTCGACCCGGGCAGCGGATTCTTCGACGCTCTGCGCCAGTGCCCGATGCTGGCCGGCGTCAAGCTGATCAGCGAACCCTGGGACATCGGTCCCGGCGGCTACCAGCTGGGGCGTTTTCCGGTGGGCTGGAGCGAGTGGAACGACCGCTTCCGCGACGCGGTACGGCGCTACTGGCGCGGTGACGGTGGCATGCTGCCCGAGCTGGCGCGACGCGTGCACGGTTCCAGTGACCTGTTCGAGCACTCCGGGCGGCGCCCGTCGGCCAGCATCAATTTCGTCTCCAGCCACGACGGATTCACGCTGCACGACCTCGTCAGCTACCGCGAGCGGCACAACGAGCTGAACGGCGAGCAGAACCGCGACGGGCACAGCGAGAACTTCAGCGACAATTACGGGGTCGAAGGCCCGAGCAGCGACCCGGCGATCAACGCGCTGCGCCAGCGCCAGAAGCGCAACCTGCTCGCGACCACGGTGCTGTCGCAGGGCGTGCCGATGCTGCTCGGCGGCGACGAGATCGGTCGCAGTCAGCAGGGCAACAACAACGCCTACTGCCAGGACAATGCGCTGGCCTGGCTGGACTGGTCCCAGGCCAGCGACAGCGGCGCGCTGGCACGCTACGTCGCGCGCCTGACCGAGCTGCGCCGCGATCATCCCCAACTGCGGGCGGCGCGCTACGTTCACGAGGCC
>CAZOUC010000281.1:0-4368 GCA_964582825.1 uncultured Enterobacteriaceae bacterium
CACCTGCACGTAATCGACGCGCAGCCGGTTGTCCTCGGGGGCGAATTCGACAGCGTGCCGCAGCAGGACCTCGGCGTCGTCGAGAACCCCGAAGCGTGTGGCAATCTCCGCCAGCAGGCGCATGGCCTCGACGTGTTGCGGCTGCTGGCGCAGGAAGGCCCGGCACAGGTCCTCGGCCTTCAGCAGGCGGCCCTGGGAGATCAGGTCCATGACCGCCAGCAGCACCTTGGGCAGTGACTGGACGCGGTCGAGCTCCCGCCGCACCGCGGCGGCCTGCTGCGGCCGGCCGAGCTGATCCAGCAGCTCGTGCTGGGCGCGCCAGCTCGCGACCAGCGCCGGATTGCAGTGGGTGGCCCGAGCAAACGCGCGCAGCGCTTCCTCGGCGCGGCCCAGGCGGCGCAAGGTGTGGCCTTCTTCCTGGTGGGCGCGGCCGTGTTCGGGAACCCGCTGCTTGAGCCCCTCGAGGCTGGCCAGCGCCTGCGCGTAGTCGCCGCGGTAGCGGTGGCAGACCGCGACCATGTACAGCGCTTCGTTGTTGTCGGGCATACGCTCGTGAAAGGCCGACAGGGCCTCCAGCGCCGCGTCGTAGCGCCTGGCGACGATCATGTCCTGAATGCGCTTCAGTTCGGCTTCGACTTCCTGTGCCTGCATCGACGTGCCGCCCCCTGAAATGCGAAGCGCCCCTTGCGGAGCGCTTCGTTCGGGTGAAGAGAGTCCGGTCAGAAGTTGTAGGACACTCGGACACCCATCGTGCGTGGCCGCGCATACGTGACGCGGGCGCGGTCGTTGACGAAGTTGCGGGCGATCTCTGCGCGCTCGTCGGTGATGTTGTCGACGTAGCCCTCGACCATCCACTGGTCGCTGGTGACGCCGGCGGTCAGGCCACCCATGACCCAGCTGTCGATACGATCACGGTTGATGGTGATGATGTCGCTGTAGGATTCGGCCGACAGCGACATGGTCGGCATCACGTGCGCCATCATGCCCGAGCCGATGCCCCACTCGTAGCGCACCCGCAGGTTGCCCTGGTACTCGGGCGCGAAGGCGAGCGAATCGCCTTTCCGGACGTCGTCGGTCGGCGTCAGCACCGTGGTGATCTCGGTGTCGAGGAACGAGAAGGCCGCGTTGACCGACAGACCCGGCACCGTGTCGGGCTGCCAGATCAGGTCGCCTTCCAGGCCCAGCACCTCGGCATCCGCCGCGTTGTCCGAGAAGAACAGGTTGGTGATGCTCGGATCGAAGATCGTCGTCTGCAGCTTCTCGATCTCGACGAAGAACAGGCTGCCGTTGAACTGCAGGGTGTTCTCCAGGTAACTCGACTTCCAGCCCAGCTCCCAGTTGGTGACATCGTCGGTCTCGAGTTCGAAGGGCACCGTGAAACCGTTCGGGCCCACGGCGCCGCCGGGACGGTTCAGCAGGCCGGGCCGGAAGCCCTCGGACCAGGTTGCGTAGTACATCTGGTTTAGGGTCGGCTTCCAGGTAAAGGTTGCCTTGAAGATCGTGCCGCTGACCGCGGCTTTGTCCGGGGCATCCAGGGCGTTGACGATGCCCTGGATCTCGGCATCGCTGATCGCGTTGGGCGCGTTGACGAAGCGTCCGCGGTCATAGCTGAACGGGTCGGCCGTGGCCAGAATCGCCGAAATCTCTTCGAAGGTCTGGCCTTCGGTGAAGGTGATGCCGCCGCCGGCGGTGCAGTCGCCGATGAACGTGAACTCGCCGTCGCCGTTGTACAGGTCGCTGATGTCGGTGCCGAAGCGGTTCGCGTCGTCCTGGAAACTGTTGCAGAAGTCGGCATTGGCGCTGCCGGCAAAGTCGACCTCGATGTCGTACCAGCGGGCACCCAGTGTGATCGAGAATTCCTCGCTCAGGTCAAAGGTCGCTTCCCCGAATACACCGAGCTGCTCGTCGGTCCGCTTGACGTCATTGCGGAACACGACGCCGTCCGGGAACGGGCCCGGATCCGAGGTGTAGCCGGTCATGAACGGAAAGTTCGGTGCGAAGCCCACCGAGCCGAAGGTCACCGACTCCTCCGAGCCCGGGTAGGTGAAGTCGTTGCGCTCTTTCAGTTCGAGATCGCTGTAGAACGCGCCGGCCGTCAGTCGCAGCGCGCGGGTCTGGTCGGTCGAAATGCGGAACTCGTGAGTCATCACTTGGGTTTCGGTGGTGCTGTCGACCCACAGGTTGGGTTCGTGACAGATGCCCTGCGGAACACCGTCGGTGAAGCCGGCGTAGTAATTGTTGTATTCCGGGTAGGTCACGGTCGTGTCGCAGATGTAGTACGGCAGGTACTGGCCGACGAACATGTAGTCGGTGTAGTCGACGCGCTGCTCGGTGTCGCGGTCGGTGAAGGCGCCGGTGTAGACGATTTGCAGCTCGTCCACCATGCCCTTGACGGTCCATGCCGTGTTGCTGAACTTGTCTTCGAGCGTGTCGTCGGAAAAGCGCTGGATTTCCAGGTCGCCGAGCTCCGGGTCGGCGAAAAACACGCCTTCGGAGTCGATGTCCTGCTGCGAGTGCGCAACCAGCAGGCTCCAGGTGTCCGACAGGTCGTACAGGCCGCTCAGGCGGAACCCGGTGTAGGTGGTTTCGTTGATGTCGTCCTCGACGAACTGGTTGTTGTTGGCCTGGCGGAACTCGACATTCGAGAAATCCGCCACGCGCTCGCCGACCAGGGTGTCGCCCGCCGCGAGCGCATTGGCGATGCCGCTGGCGCTCTGCACGCCCGCGCGCCGCGACGACACCGGCACGCCGTTGGATCGGACCGTACCGGCTTCGCGGAAGCGGGCGGATTCACTGACGTCGCGGGTGCCCGGGACGTTGTCGATGTAGCCGCCCTGGTTGTCGACGTAGACCACGCCGCGCAGCGTAAAGCGTTCGCTGACCGGCAGGTTCACCATGCCGGTGACGTCGCTGCTGAGCTCGCCGTCTTCCATGAAGCTGCTGCCGAAACGCACGTTTGCATAGGTGTCGGACGGGTCAGGCTTGTTGGTGATCAGGCGCACGGTGCCGGCCTGGGAGCTGGCGCCGAACAGCGTGCCCTGCGGACCGGCCAGTACTTCGACGCGCTGCAGGTCAGCCGCGTACACGTCGAGATTGCGCCCCGGCTGTGCCAGGGGCTGTTCATCCAGGTAGAAGGCGACGTTGGGTGCCAGGCCGGCGACACCGGCGGTGGTCAGGTTCGGGGTCGTCGAGGCAACGCCACGAATGTAGACCGTGTTCTGCCCTGGACCGCTGCCGCCGGCGGTGATGCCGGGCAGTTCGAGCATGTAGTCGGTGAAATTCGTCACGCCGAGCTGGTTCAGCTTCTCCTGCCCCAGCGCGGAGACCGCGATCGGAACGTCCTGCAGGCTGGCTTCTTGTTTGGTCGCGGTGACGATGACTTCTTCGATGGCGGCGTGAGCGGTCAGGGAAGCGGTCGAGGCCATCGCGATCGCGAGGCGCAGCTGTTTTCTCCGATACATGGGCGGTCCTTTCTTGGTTCAGAAAAACAGCGATTATATACGGATAAATCAAATAATCGGATCGATTTTTGCTGTGCGCTCGGAATCAGCCAGGGCGTATTCAGGCGAATAATGGCCTAAAACCCCTAGAAATCAGCACCTTATTATATTTTGAACACGATCGAGTTTTGTGTACTATTCATTACGCTTCGATGCGTTTTGCAGAGACATACGGCGTGCCCGCGCGCTGTAATCGACGATAATCGGCGCGATGAACCCGCCCACGGACCCGACTGAATGGATGACTTACAGGACAAGGTGCTGGTTGCACTGCGGCGCATCATCCGCGCCAACTCGCTGTATTCCCGGCGCCTCGGCCGCGATACCGGATTGAGCACGCCGCAGCTCGTCGTCATACGCTGCGTCGCCGACCGCGGCACGCCGACCGTCACCGAGATCGCGCGCCATGTCAGCCTCAGTCAGGCGACGGTGACGACCATTCTGAACCGGCTCGAAGCGAAGGGACTGGTGCGCCGGGTACGCAGTACGGCCGACAAACGCCGGGTCAATATCAACCTCACCGATCCCGGACGGGAACTGCTGGTCGCCGCGCCACAACCCTTGCAGGACAGCTTCACGGACCGTTTCAGCGCGCTGGACGACTGGGAACAGCACATGATCGTGGCCGCGCTCGAGCGCGTCGCGACGATGATGGACGCCGCGGACCTGGATGCGGCGCCGCTGCTGGTACCGGGGGAGGAGCTGGCCTAGCTGCCCGCAGGAGCCCTATGCGGCCCCGGGCCGCTAGGCGCTGCGCGTTTCCGGTGACGCGTCGCTGCAGTCGGCGACGCGGCCGTCGGCCAGTCGGTAGACGCGGTCGGCGGCATCGATCAGCGCCGTCTGGTGCGAGATTGCCAGCAGCGTGAGC
>CAZOUC010000282.1:0-2118 GCA_964582825.1 uncultured Enterobacteriaceae bacterium
CTCGACCTGGTGGCGCACGCGCGTCGCCAGGCGGTCGGCGTCCTGGCCCGCTTCGGCGACCGGGTCGATACCCAGCGACGAATTGCCGCAGCGTTCCAGGAGCTGTTCGGTGCTTGCGGCCGTGTCCCAGACCAGCCCCTTGAAGCAGCTCCAGCAGCGCTCGAAGTCGCCGATGATCGCGAAACTCAGGGCGGTCAGCCGGGCCGGCACCCAGTCGAGCACGAACAGCAGGTCACGGCGCGCCGAGGCAACCGCCTGCTCGGGGTACAGGCGCACCAGGCGGTAGAGCAGGGCGCCGGCCGGACCGGCCAGCACGAACCAGAACAACACCGCGAACAGGCGCTCGAAGCCGCGCAGGTACAGGCGCGTGCGGACCGTCCGGTGCAGGGATTCGGGGTCGTCGACGCCGTCCGGGGCCTGCTCGCCGTGCTCGTACAGCGACTCGATGATCGCCTGGGTGTCACCGCGGTCCCAGCGCTCGACGTAGTGCCGGAGATCCTCGCCGAGATTGCCGCGGCCGAGGCTGTACAGCAGCACCGCCACCGACAGCAGCAGGTCGAGCAGCCCCCAGACGCTGTGCTCGACGGCGCCTTCCAGCAGGTGCAGCAGTACCGTCGGTACCGCCACCGCGACCAGCAGGTGACCCCAGCCGCCCGGGGCGAGGGAGGTCAGCTTCGCCAGTTGCTCCTGCCAGGCACGGTACCAGTCGTCACGCTGGATCGGCCCGCCCGAACCCCAGTACTGGACCAGCACGACGACGATGATGATTGCCAGCAGTGCCATCAGCGCGAATCTCCTTGCCCTGCGTCCGCGAGCGCTGCGCGGTACCGGTCCCAGTCGAAACCGGGCCCCGGGTCGGTCTTGCGTCCCGGCGCGATGTCGGAATGACCGACGATCCTCTTCGGTCCGATTCCGGGGTAAGCCCGCATCAGCTGCCCGGTCACGCGCACCAGTGTAGCGTACTGCCCGGGCTCGAAGGGTCCATCGTCCGTGCCCTCGAGCTCGATACCGATGCTGAAATCGTTGCAGCGCTCACGCCCGGCGAAACAGGACTGGCCCGCGTGCCAGGCGCGCCGGTGCAGCGGCACGAACTGCCACAGCGCGCCGTCGCGGCGAATGAACAGGTGCGCCGAGACCTGCAGGCCCTGCAGGCCGGCGAAATAGGGGTGTGCGCGGTGATCGAGACAGTTGCAGAACAGCCTGGCGACCTCGTCGCCACCGAACTGGCCGGGAGGCAGACTGATGGCGTGAATGACGAGCAGGTCGACATCTACCCCGGCGGGACGCGGATCCCAGTTGGGTGAGGGCAGCGGGCGGGCGTCCGGTAGCCAGCCGGCGCTGCGTCGCTGTTCTCGAATCATCGACCCGGGTCCCGCTGCACGCTGCGATCACCGCCATGATAGCGGGCGTGCCGGTGCGGCGTCAGGGGCGGCGGCTGCCCAGAGAGCGGATCGCCTTGTCGAACAGGCGCGTGCCGCCGAGGATCGTTACCTTGCCCTTCTGCAGGGCGGCGGCGAATTCGAGACGCTGCCACTCGGCGATCTTCACGCCGGCGCGATTGACGAACAGCAGCTTGCCGCTGACCGGTATGCGCGTCAGCAGCCGAGCCGAGCCCTGGTAGCGGCCGTTGCGGAACTCGACCCAGGTGTCGGGCGGCATGCGGTCGACCTTGTCGAGGATCGACTTCGGTATCGACGCGGCGTCCACGTCCAGGCCCTCGGCAAGCGCCTGTGCCGGGTCCGGCTCGTCGGTCTGCTGCCGGGCACGCTCGCCGTACAGGGCCAGGTGCCGCTTTTCCATGGCCGCCAGCAGCTCCTCGGCGCGCTCGCGGCCGTGGCGGATGCGTTCGAGACCGCGCCGCACGGCGCGCAGGGTCGCCGGCGCCTGGGCCAGCGCCTCGGTGGCATCGGCGGCGTCTTCCTGCAGGCCCTGCACCAGGTTGTGCGTGGTCTGCTGCGCCGCCAGCCAGGCGTCGCTCTCCTCGCCGTCCTGCAGCACGATCACGAACAGGACGTCGCTCCAGGGGCCGTCGAGGAACTCCTGCAGGTCCGGCGGCACGTCGACGCCGGAGATCTCGTCGGCGATCAGACCGCGCACCCGCTGCCGCGCCGCCGCCGC
>CAZOUC010000282.1:2128-4366 GCA_964582825.1 uncultured Enterobacteriaceae bacterium
GTTTCCGCGTGGATGGTGCGCTGCGCGACCAGGCGCGCCATGCTCTGTTCGGCCTTGATCCAAGCCTGCAGGGACTGCAACTCGGTCTCGAAGGTCTCGAGGTCGCGGGCAAAATTGCTGCAGACGTTGTTGACCGTTTCGGTGAGGCGCCGGTAGATCGCGTCGTCCTCGACCGGCTCATTCGGCGTCCAGCCCAGGCACAGCCCGGCCACCTCGTTGAGAATCTGCCGCGCCGGGTGATCCGCGCGCCGCATCAGGTCCTCGTCGAACACGGCCTGGCGCAGGATGGGTACCTGCAGCAGCGCCAGCAGCGGCCTGACCGCGGCCGGCACCTGCGGACTCGACAGCAGTTGGCCGAACAGCGCCGAGACCCGGTCGAGGGTCTCGGCGTGGTCCTGCGGCAGGGCCTGCGGCTCTTCGTACTGCAGCATCTCCAGTTCCCGGTTCAGCAGGCGGTGAACCGGCAGCGGACGTGCCGTGTCGTGGCCGGGCAGCGACTTCGCCAGATCCGCGGGCGCGCTGAGGCGCTGCTGGGCCGACTGCAGCAGTTCGTCGAGCAGCGAGCGCGGCAGCGCCCGGGCCTTGCCGGCCGGGACCAGCAGCGGCGTGCTGCGCGGGTCCCAGCTCGAGCCCACGACGCCCTTGGGCACCTCGACGGTCAGCGGGCCGACCGGCTCGATCCGGGTCGCCGTGGGCGTCGCGATCTCGTCGAGTTCGGTCTCGGCGGCCACCGGGCGCGGCCTGGCCTTGGGCAGCCATTCGAGCATCTGCGCGTAGAACGGCGCCAGGTCGTTGATCACGAAGCGTTCGAACAGGCGCGAGAACACGCGCTTGGACTGGGCACCGACCTCGAGCTGGCTGCAGACCTCGAGAAACAGGCCGCACAACACCCGCGGACCGAGGGGATTGTCCTCGGGGCTCAGACCCCGGCAGCCGAGCAGCGCCGACAGGCGCTTGCCGAGCTCCAGCAGGGTCTCGCCGCAGGCCTCTTCGGCGCGGGTTGCCACCGTGTCGATGGCGAGCGTGTCCTCCAGGGTCTCGGTGCCGACCAGGGCCAGTTGCTCGTCGAGCGGGCCGGGGCCGGCAGACTGCTGCGGGGCAGCCAGGCGCGCGGCGATGGCGGCGAAAAAGAACTTCTCGATGCCGCGGCGCTTGCGGCGCAGCTCGCGCATCGACTCGAAGTAGAGGTTCTGCTCGGCGTTGGACGTCGCCCGGCCGGCCATGGCCAGCAGGGCCTGGTCGGCATTGACGAACATCTGATTGAGCAGGAACTGCAAGCCGACCCGGCTTTTTTCCTGTAAATCAGTCAATTGCGCCGGATGACTGGGCATGGCTGTCGTTGCGTCCCGCGGCGAACCCCCGTTAAGCTCCCCGGAGTATAACGTAGGCCATTCGGCCCCTTCCGGGTGCGCTGGCCAGAGCGAGACCTGCTTCACAGACCCGCATGCCGATCGAGTCACCAAATCCCGCAGAGGTCGCGGCGAACGTCCGCGCCGCGCTTGCCGAGGACGTCGGCAGCGGCGACATCACCGCCCGCCTCGTCGACTCCGCAGCGGCGTCCCGGGCGCGCATTATCAGCCGCGAGGCGGCCGTACTCTGCGGCCGACCCTGGGCCGACGAGGTGTTCCGCCAGGTCGACCCCGGTATCCGGGTCGACTGGCGGGTCGCCGACGGCGACCCGCTGGTGCCGGACCAGGCCCTGTGCGAACTCGAAGGCCCGAGCCGCGGCCTGCTGACGGCCGAGCGCAGCGCGCTGAATTTCCTGCAGCTGCTGTCGGGCACCGCCACCCGCGCGCGCCACTATGCCGCGCTCGTCGCCGGCACCGGGGTACGCCTGCTGGACACGCGCAAGACCATCCCGGGCCTGCGCCTGGCACAGAAGTACGCGGTGCGCTGCGGCGGCTGCCACAATCACCGCATCGGTCTGTTCGACGCCTTTCTGATCAAGGAAAACCACATCGCCGCCTGCGGCTCGATCGAGCGGGCCGTCGCCGTCGCCCGGGCGCAGGAGCCCGACAAGCCGGTCGAAGTCGAAGTCGAGGACATCGACCAGCTCGACCAGGCCCTGCAGGCCGGCGTCGACTCGGTGCTGCTCGACAATTTCGACCTGGAGGCCTTGCGCCGCGCGGTTGCAATGACGGCGGGGCGGGCGCGGCTCGAAGCCTCCGGCGGCGTGCGCGAGGACACGCTGCGCGCCATCGCCGAAACCGGCGTCGACTTCATCTCGATCGGCGCGCT
>CAZOUC010000283.1:0-4329 GCA_964582825.1 uncultured Enterobacteriaceae bacterium
ATTCGTCGCGGCAGCGGCGGCACCGGGCGGCACCGCGGCGGCGACGGTCTGCAGCGCGAGTTCGAGTTCCTCGGGGAGACCGAGGTGTCCCTGCTCAGCGAACGACGCCGGCGTGGACCGCCCGGTGCCGGCGGCGGCGCGCCCGGCCAGCCCGGCAGTAACCGCCTGAACGGTCGCGTGCTGCCCGGCAAGGTGGCATTCACCGCGGCGCCGGGTGACCGTTTGCTGATCGAAACCCCGGGCGGCGGCGGCTGGGGGCAATAACCGATCAGAGCACTAGGTTATTGGCGCCCGCGGCTGCTATCATGAGCGCTGGCCAGCAATTCGGGCAACGCATCGAGGTACCGCGCCATGTCCCAGGACATCATCGACACCATCCGCGAGCAGATCGAGAACAACCCGATCATCCTGTACATGAAGGGCTCGCCGAACCAGCCGCAGTGCGGCTTCTCGCAGCGGGCATCGCAGGCGCTGATGGCCTGTGGCGAGCGCTTCGCCTACGTCGACATCCTCGCCAACCCGGACATCCGCAGCAACCTGCCGACCTACGCCAACTGGCCGACCTTTCCGCAGTTGTGGGTCAACGGCGAACTGGTCGGGGGATGTGACATCGTCGTCGAGATGTACGAGAAGGGCGAACTGCAGGACCTGATCAAGCAGGCCGCGGCAACCGCTAGCGAGGCCAGCCCCCAAGATTCTGCCAGCGATTGACGATGTCGCAGAACAGCGCCGCGGTCTTCTCCGCGTCGTAGGCGGCGCGGTGCGCCGCGCCGTTGTCGAATTCCAGTCCCGCCGCCTGGCAGGCGTTCGCCAGCACCGTCTGGCCGTAGGCGAGCGCGGCCAGTGATACGGTATCGAAGGTGCTGAACGGGTGGAACGGGTTGCGCTTGATGCCTACCCGTTCCGCCGCGGCGAACACGAAGCCGTGGTCGAAGCCGGCGTTGTGGCCCACCAGTACCGCCCGCTTGCAGTTTTCCTCGCGAACCGCCCGCCGCACGAGCTGGAACAGCTCGCGCAGCGCACTCTCCTCGCTGACCGCGCCACGCTCCGGATCGTCCGGGTCGATGCCGGTGAAGTCCAGCGCCGCCTGGTCGATCGCCGCGCCGGGAAAGGGTTCCACGGCCAGGCAGAGGGAATCGCTCGGGTGCAGGCAGCCGTGTTCGTCGAAGGCCAGCAGGGTCGCGCCGATCTCCAGCAGGGCGTGCCGGCTTGCGTCGAAGCCGCCGGTCTCGACGTCGATGACCACCGGCAGGAAGCCGCGGAAGCGGCCGGCCATCATCGTCTCCTCGTCGGTCACGGGGCGATCCGCCAGCCGACCGTCTCTCCCGCGCGCAGCGGCACCAGGCGTCGTGTGTCGTCGAGATCGTAGGTGTCCGGCACCTGCCAGCTGTCGCGGCGCAGCCGCACCGTATCGGCATTGCGCGGCAGCCCGTAGAAGTCGGCGCCATTGTGGCTCGCGAACGCCTCCAGCCGGTCGAGGGCGCCCGCGGCGTCGAACACCTCCGCGTACAGTTCGAGCGCCGCATGCGCCGTGAAGATACCGGCGCAGCCACAGGCCGATTCCTTGGCGCTCTGCTCGTGCGGGGCGGAGTCGGTGCCGAGAAAGAAGCGCGGATTGCCGCCGGTCGCGGCGGCGACCAAGGCCTGCCGGTGCTCCTCGCGCTTGAGCACGGGCAGGCAGTAGTAGTGCGGGCGGATACCGCCGGCGAGCATGTGATTGCGCTGGTAAAGCAGGTGGTGCGCGGTGATCGTTGCCGCCAGGCGCTCGGGCCCGCTGGCGACGAAATCGGCGGCCTGACGGGTGGTGATGTGCTCGAATACGACCTTCAGACCGGGAATCCGCTCCAGCAGCGGGTCCAGAATCCGGTCGATGAACTCGGCCTCGCGGTCGAAGATGTCGATGTCCGCGTCGGTGACCTCGCCGTGCACCAGCAGCGGCAGGCCGCGCTCGCTCATGCGCTCGAGGGTCGCCTGGCAGTGCGCGATGTCGGTCACGCCCGAATCGGAGTTGGTGGTGGCGCCGGCCGGGTACAGCTTGACGCCGTACACGATGCCGGAATCGACAGCACGGTCGATCTCCTCCGGGCGAGTGCGATCGGTGAGGTACAGGGTCATCAGCGGGTCGAAGCCGGAGAACCGTGGCTCCAGCGCCGCCAGGATGCGTTCGCGGTAGGCGCGCGCGTCATCCGCCGTCGTCACCGGGGGCACCAGGTTCGGCATCACGATGGCGCGGCGGAACACGCGTGCAGTGGCGTTGACGGTCGTGGGCAGCGCCGCACCATCGCGCAGGTGCAGGTGCCAGTCGTCCGGCCGGGTGATGACGAGTTCTTCCATCGGTACTCCGCTGAAGATCGAGCGCGCGCCGATGCTAACTGAATTGGCTGCGCCGCGCGAACGGATAAAGTTGTGGGGAGAAAGGTCGATACACTCGTATGATCCACCCGGGTTTCGTGGAGGGAGGTCCGCGTCCGCCGTGCTACGTTCGACGATACTCGCCCTGAGCTGCGCCTTCGGCACTGCGACCGCCGCGGCGATCGGCTACATGCCCGATATCGAAGAGGCCGAGTGGCAGCTCCAGCGCGGTCCGCTCGAGTGCCGCCTGGTGCAGCCGCTGCCGTTCTTCGGCTCCGCCGAGTTCCGCCACCCGGCCGGTGAAACCGTGCGCTTCACCTTGACCAGCAGCCACCCGATCGCCGCCGGGACCGCGGAAGTGCGCGTCGATTCCCCGCCGTGGCGCCACGATGCGGCGCCGGGCGTACTGTCGGCTGTCCCGGTGTTCGCCTCGCGACAGCCGGTGCTGCTGGATTCCGCGCTGAGCGAACAGCTGCTGGTCGCCCTGTACAACGGCAACATGCCGGTGCTCGCCGGCATGCCCTGGCAGGCCGGCGACAGCTACGTCGACGTCGCCCTGTCCGCGGTGAATTTCCAGCGCGCCTACCACGACTACCGCGACTGCGTGACCGCCCTGGTACCGGCGACTTTCGACGACGTGGAGCGCAGCCGCATCCTGTTCGAGCCGAACCAGTGGGCGCTTGGCCCGGCGGACCGCGACCGCCTCGACCTGATCATCCGCTACGTCAAGGCGGATCGCTTCGTCGACCAGATCTACGTGGACGGCTACACGGACGAGTCCGGCAGCCCGGCGCTCAATCGTGAGCTGTCCAAGCGCCGCGCCGAGACGGTGACCCGCTACCTGACGGCCCGCGGCATCGACGAGGCGCGCATCACCACTCGCCACCACGGCGAGCGCTTTGCGGAGCAGGGCGACGTGACGCCCGAGGAGCGCGCCGAGGGGCGCCGGGTCACGATCCGGCTGGAGCGCGTCTAGCCGGCGACAGGGCGTCGCGGGCGAGCTCGAACGCGGCCTGCGAGTCGATGCGGGTCGTGTAGTCCTTGATAAACACGGTTTCCACCACGGTGCCCTGATCGTCGACGACGATCATGCCCGGGTGCGGGATACCGTAGTGGGGATCATCCGGGCCGAAATCGCGATTCAGGATGCCGAGGGTCTTGAACGTGCGCGCCTCGTTGTCGGACAGCAGCGGGAAGCTGATGTCGAACTGTTCAGCGAACTCACGCTGCAGGGCGGGCCCGTCGTAGGTGATCGCCACCAGTCCGATTCCGGCGTCGCGGAACTGTGCCGCGTGCTCCTGCAACTGGATCATCTGACGCCTGCAGTAGGGACACCAGTCGACCGAGCGGCTCGCGACCAGCACCGTGCCGAGAGGCCCGGCGAAGCGCTGCAGCTGGGTAACGCGCTCGCCGCGCCAGGTCGCGTCGAGCCCGGGGAAGCGCGAACCGACCACCGGTCCCGGCTCGAATTCGTCCGGATCCGAGCCGACGAACATGTCGACGGTCATCTTGGCGTAGACCGCTTCGCGGATCGCGCCCTGGAACAGCAGCACGATGAGGCCGCCCAGTACAATGGCGAAGACCAGCGAGGCGAGGGTCCTGTTGCGCAATTTCACGGCTGATTTGTCGCTGCGTCGGGTTTCTGTGACCTGCTAGCATAGCGTTTTTCTTGCCGCAGCCGGGCCGCCGCCCGGCCATCGACACGGGAACAGCGAAATGTCGCAGATCAACAAGGTGGTGCTGGCCTACTCGGGCGGCCTGGATACCTCGGTCATCGTACGCTGGCTGCAGGAACGCTACGGCTGCGAGGTGGTGACCTTTACCGCCGACATCGGCCAGGGCGAGGAAGTCGAGCCGGCCCGCGTCAAGGCCGAGCGGCTGGGCGTGCGCGAAATCTACATCGACGACCTGCGCGAGGAGTTCGCGCGCGACTTCGTATTCCCGATGTTCCGCTGCAACACGATCTACGAGGGCGAG
>CAZOUC010000284.1:0-4304 GCA_964582825.1 uncultured Enterobacteriaceae bacterium
GGCAAGCGCGCCATCGACGCCTCGATGCTGCTGCTCGAAGGGGGCAAGTTCATCGTCATCGGCGGCGCCGGCACCGGCAAGACCTGGTTCACGCAGGATCTCGCCAAGTTCAGCGACGTCGACCTCGTGGTGCTGGTGCTGTGCGGCGAGCGCTCGGGAGAGGCCACCGAGGTGGTGATCAACTACCAGAAAATGGGCCTGATGGACCGCACCGTGGTGATCCTGAACACCAGCGCGCAGAGCGCCCAGGCCCGCGGTCAGTCGGTGCGCTTCGGCCTCGCGGTCAGCGAGGGCCTGCGCGACATGGGTCTCAACGTGCTGATCATCGTCGACTCGCTGTCGCGCCAGGGCCAGGGCGACCGCGAGACCTCCGGCATGCTCGGCAAGATGCCCGGCCGTCAGAGCTTTCCGGTCGACATGCCCTCGGTGATGGCCTCGACCTTCGAGCGCTGCGGCCGCGCCACCTGCCTCGGCGGCTTCGACGCGTCGATCACCGGCGTGATGGCCGTCTCGCCCGACGGCGACGACTACGAGGGCGATGCCATCGCCCAGGTCGCCCGCCAGTACGCCGACGGCACGGTGATCCTGACCAACAAGGTCGCGCATCGCGGCTATTACCCGGCGGTCGGCTTCGGCGCCGGCCTGTCGACCAGCAAGACCACGGGCCGGGAGCGGCGCGAGCAACTCGAGGCCTACTTCCGCAGTCATGAGCTCGAGAACTGGATCGAGCTCGGCGAGGACATCGCCGCGACCGTCGCCGAGTCCGAGGGCCCGCTGACCGACCAGATCAAGGTGCTCACGGCCAAGCGCATGAGCGCCGAGGACTACCGCCGCTACCTGCTCGGTGCCGTGTACCGGCGGGCCTTCTTCACCCAGGACTCGGGACACGCCATCGACCAGCGCAGCGAGCCGCAGCGCATCCTGACCATGATGCGCTTCTGCCGACGCGTCGCGGAGGCGTTTCCGCTGCTGCAGGACAAGGACGAGGCACGCCGACTCGCCGACCAGCTCGGTGGCCGGGCCTTCCCCATCACGCAGATGGACGAGGGTTACGAGACCGCCTACGACGAACTGATCGAATGGCTGCGCGACTACCGCCACCAGCACGACGGGGAGCGCGCCGATGCTGCAGTTTAGGCCCACGGCGATATCGCTGCCGCTGGTCAACTTCGGGCCGATCAGCAATCTCGAGGTCGGCACCGAGGCCCTGTTTCCGGGCGACCAGCTCGGCATCGTCACGGCGGTCGGTCGCAAGACGACGGTGCAGTACCTGGGTACGCCGATCGACATCAGCCGCAACACGCCGGTGCGCTTCACCAACCGGGAACTGGTGCTGCCGTTCCATCCCGATGGCGTCATCGGCCGCAGCTTCGACGCGCTGGGCCGGCCCATCGACGGTCTGCCACCGGTGGTCGGAGAGGAGTTGCCGGTGTACGGCGGCATCCTCAACCCGACCCGACGGACCCTCGCCGAGGGCCTGATCCAGACCGGCTTTCCGGCGCTCGATGCCAAGGAGCCGATCCCGCAGGGCATCAAGATCCTGTGGATGAAACGGCCGGAAGAGTCGCTGGACTACGCGATCGCCCGCACGATGATGCGGGCCCGATACCGGCGCCGCCGCGACGATCCACTCAAGCCACTGACCGTGGTGTTCTGCGCCCTGGGTCTGCCCCGCGACTCGCTGCTCTACTTCGAGAGCATCCGTCACCGCATCCCGCGCACCGTCTACGTGCTGCACGGCGCCAGCGAGCCGTCGATCAGCGCGATGATCGCGCCGCAGACCGCCTGCCAGATCGGCGAGCGCCTGGCGATGGCCGGCGACGAGGTGCTGCTGGTGATCCACGACATGCGCATCTTCTACAACGCCCTGGCCGAGGTCCGCGGCGTGCAGGGCGCACCGCCGGGCAAGGACAACTCGCCGGTGGACTTCTACTCGCAGGCGGCGCGCATCTACGAGCGCGCCTTCATCCGCGAGACCGGCAGCCTGACCGAGATCGTCGTGATGTCGGTACCGAACCTCGACCACAGCGAAATCGGCGTCAACCTGACCAAGTACTCGACCGAGGGACACATTCCCTGGAGCAACGGCTCCCTCGAGTTCCTGGCCGCGCTGTCGCGCCTGAAGGGCGAGGCCTTTCACGCCTCGCGGGAGGACCACAAGGCCCTGCAGCGTGCGATCACCGCGGCCTACTCGCGGGCGCTCGAGGTCCGCGAACAGCAGAGCCTGGGTCTGAAGATCACCGCCGCAATCGACCTGGCGTACCTCGAGTTCGCCGGGCAGTTCGAGCGCACGGTGCTCAATACCGACGAGTTCCTCGACGTCGACGCGTCGCTGGACCGCTGCTGGCAGGCGCTGGGCGCGATACCGCCGGACAACCTCGACATCGATCCGAAGATCAAGGAGCGCTACCACCGCTACCACGGCGACGCGCAGGAGCCCGCCTGATGTCGACCGGCCAGCGCCTGCGCGAGGTCAAGGAGGAGATTTCCCGCATCGAGCGCTTCCTGCCGGTGATGAAGCGGGTCCTGACCCTGCTGCGCGCGGAGATTCGTGCGTACCAGGAACGCGTCGACGATCTCGAGGCCGGGCACCTGGAACTGGAAAGCCGCTGGCGGCACGTCTCCGACCAGCCGCAGGCCCGAACGATCGACGCCGCGGTCGAGGCCGAGGTGCTGACCCGCCCCGAGAGCCTGGTCGGCGTGGACATCGACGAACTGGTCGCCGTGCAGGCGCACAGCCGACTGAGCCCGGCGCTGACCGCGGCGACGGCCGGCAGCCAGGCCCTGCAGCGGCTGGCCCTCGAGCGGCGCCGGACCCGCGAGGCGCTCGAACTCGAGCGTGGCAACCTGGCACGCCTCGAGGAGGCGGAGCAGGAGTTCGTGCTGTTGATCAACGGCAGCGAGCAGGTCCGCTTGCCGCCGCTGCGCGAGGAACTGGCGCGCCTCGGGCGGCAACTCGACGAGGAGAACGGCATGGCCGCGACAGTGGCGCGCCTGCTGCGCGAGCGCGCCGGACCGCGTGAGACCGACGGGATGGAAGTGTGGCAACTGTTGGCATGAAGGTGGTGCTGGTCTGCGGCACGCGGGACCTTCGCGGCACGACGCTCGAGCGTCTGATCGACCTCGGCGCGGTCGAACTGCACCACCAGGGAACGGATGCGGCCGGCCGGAGCCGTCGCCAGGCCCTGCTGCGCCTGCACGGCCGGGTGGCCGAATGCGCCCGCCGCGAAGAGCCCGCGGCAGCCCCGGACACCGAACCGGACGACCTGGTCGGCTTCGCCGAGCGCCTGTTCGAGGCGGTGGAACGGGAGGAAAGGACCTGCCGCGAGCTGACCGAGCACCTCGAGCGGCAGCGCCTGTGGGGCGACTGCGACCCGGCACAGGTACTGGCGCTGGCCGAGCGCGGCGTGCTCGTGCAGTGCTGGCAAACCCGGGAGTCGGGCCGGCTGCAGGAACTCGAGAAGGCCGGGCTGCTGCTGTGGCGCGGACCGCAGCACGCCAAGGGCGCACAGACCTTCGCTACCCTGGCCCGCGGCGAGGCCCTGCGCCTGGACTGGGCCGACAACCTGGCCCTGCCGGAAGCCCCGCGCGAGACCCTCGAGCGGGACCTGGTGCAACACCGCGCGGGGCTCGGCGAACTGTACGGCTGCCTGCGCTGGCTCGCACGGGAACGCTTCGAGGCGTTCAGCGCGCAGGTCAGCGCGCAGATCGACGCGCTGAGCCTGGCCCGCGGGCGCGCCGACACGCACACCGACGAGCACGTATTCGTGCTGTCCGGGTGGATCCCGGTCACCTGTGTCGACGAGGCGGCCGCCGCGCTGCGCGGCCTGCCCGGGGTGACAGCCAGCTTCCGCGACCCGCGGCCCGGTGAGGATCCGCCGACCCTGACCGAGTACCCGGCCTGGGCCCGACCGATCCAGTCGGTGCTCGACTTCATGGGTTACCGCCCGGGCTATTTCGAGTACGACGCCGGCCAGCTGGTGATCGTGTTCTTCACGGTGTTCAGCGCCCTGCTGATCAACGACGGCGGCTACGGCCTGCTGATGCTGACCGCGCTGCTGATCTGGCGCCGTCGACTCGGGCGCACGATCGGCGACGGCGCCGTGCAGCTCGGCCTGTACGTCGGTACCGCGACGGCCGTCTACGGCCTGCTGACCGGCTCCGTGTTCGGCGTGCAGTTCACGTCCGTATTCGGCCTGCCCCTGCTGCAGCTCGACACCGACGACCTGATCCGCCTGTCGTTCGGGCTCGGCATCGTGCACCTGACGCTCGGCCGCCTGATCCAGATCCGGCGCCTGGGCTGG
>CAZOUC010000285.1:0-4265 GCA_964582825.1 uncultured Enterobacteriaceae bacterium
GGCCAGGGACGGCCGCCGCGAGCCGACAGGGATGTCGCTGTTTGCGTTTTCCGGCAGCGGCGCCTGGTCTGGCGGAGCCGGGGTCGAAGCGGAGTAACGGGTTACGGGCCCCGGCGGTTGTTGGAGGAGCGCTCGGCGCCGCGGTCCGGCGGATTGCTGGACCCCGGAATGGTCGCCGGCAGCGGCTGCTTGTACCATCGCGACGATGAACAGCCCTGAGAAACCGAGC
The DNA here is from genome assembly GCA_964582825.1 of uncultured Enterobacteriaceae bacterium. Classification (GTDB taxonomy): domain Bacteria; phylum Pseudomonadota; class Gammaproteobacteria; order Pseudomonadales; family UBA5518; genus CAZOUC01. Next base: position 230 of record CAZOUC010000285.1, read on the forward strand.
GAGGCCACGCCCCGCGGCGAGCGGACGCCGCGCTGGTGGCGCGGGCTCGCGCACTGGCAAGCTGTGCTGGCACAGGCCAACTCGCCCCTGCACCTCGCCGGACTCGGCATCCTGTGCGGCGTCTGCGCCAGCGTAACGATCGTCGCGTTTCGCGGCAGCGTCGAGTTTCTGCTGGCGCTGCTGCTCCCGGGCGGCGACCCCGAGAACTTCGAGGCGCTGCAGCACAGCGCCCGGATCGCCCTGCCGATTGCCGGCGCGCTGCTGCTCGGCCTGCTGATGCTGGTCCTGCCCGCCGCCTGGCGCAGCGCCGGCGTCGCACACGTCATCGACCGCCTGCACAACCACTGTGGCCGCCTGCCCGTGGGCAACTTCCTGTTCCAGTTCGCCGGCGGCCTGCTGGCCCTGGTGAGCGGACAGTCCTCGGGCAGGGAGGGCCCCGCGGTACACCTCGGCGCGGCCACCAACAGCCTGCTCGGACAGGCGCTGAAGCTGCCCAACAACAGCCTGCACCTGATGGTCGGCTGCGGCACGGCCGCGGCGATCGGCGCCGCCTTCAACACGCCCCTGGCCGGTGTGATCCTGGCCATGGAAGTCGTCGTCATGGAGTACACGATCGCCGGCTTCATGCCGATCATCCTCGCCGCCGCCTCCGCAGCACTGATCAGTACCGCCGTGTACGGCAGCGAGCCGGCATTCACGGTGCCAGCCGCTGCCCTGTCCTCGCTGTGGGACCTGGTGCTCGCCATTCCCCTCGGACTGGCCGCCGGCGCCGCCGCCGCCCTGTTCATCCGCATCCAGAGCGGCAGCGAACGCCGGCTCGCCGGGCTGAACATCGTGGCGCGCATCGGCCTTGCCGGACTGGTCACGGGTCTCGTCGCCGCACTGCTGCCGCAGGTCATGGGGATCGGCTACGACACGCTGAATATCGCGCTCGCTGGCCAGCTCGGCGCCGGCCTGCTGGTCCTGATCGCGCTCGGAAAGCTGGTGCTGACCGCGTTCAGCAGCGGCGCAGGCATGCCGATCGGCATCATTGGCCCGAGCCTGCTGATCGGCGGCTGCCTGGGCGGCGCCCTGTGGCAGGTCAGTGCGCTGCTTCCGATCGACATCGACAGCGACGGCAGCGTGTTCGTGCTGCTCGGCATGGGCGCGACCATGGGCGCCCTGCTCAACGCGCCACTCGCAGCGCTGGCTGCCCTGCTCGAGCTCAGCGGCAACCCGCAGATCCTGATGCCGGCGATGGTCACCATCATCGTCGCCAATCTGAGCACCCGGGTGTTGTTCGGGCACCAGTCCGTATACCTGCACAGCCTGCGTGCCCGCGGCGTGCGCATCAGCAGCAGCCCGGTGCGGCGCACCCTGCAGCAGGCCGCCGTCAGCGCGGTGATCGACCGCTCGTACCTGCGTCGCCAGGCACCCCTGCCGCTGAGCCAGTTGCCGCCGGCAAAAGCCGCGCGCTGGCTCGTCCTGGAGCGCGAGGGAGAGCTGTTCCTGTTCGACCTGCCGCGCATCCAGGCGATACTGCTCAGTGAAGAGTACCGGCGCCCGCAACTGGACCTTCTGGAATCGGAACTGCCACGGCGGGCCATCGCCCGGATCGACGTGCACGCTTCACTGCGTGAAGCCTGGGAGCTGATGCGCCGGGACGATTGCAGCGCCGTATTCGTATCGGGCGCGGTCGGCGGCCTGCCGCTGTCCGGCGTCGTCACGCAGGAGCGCGTCGAGGACTTCTATCTGAACCGGGACGTCGACTGAGGAACCCACGCCAGGCCGTGCGCCGGTGGTAAGCTAGGCGCCCCGCAGACACCCGGTCGCGGCGCCGCAGCGGCGCGTCTTGCACTGGCGCGTCCTACCGGTGTCGTACCAGTCGCGCCGTCCACTGTCGCTGTTGAATTCTTGCAGGAGCCTGTCATGTCGAAGTCCGAGTCCCTCTATCATCGCGCTGAAGTCTCGATTCCCGGCGGGGTGAATTCTCCGGTCAGGGCTTTTCGCGGGGTCGGCGGCCTGCCGCGCTTTATCGAGTCGGCGCAAGGGCCCTGGCTGATCGACGCCGACGGCAAACGCTACATCGACTACATCTGTTCCTGGGGACCGATGATCCTCGGCCACAATGCGCCGCCGGTCGTCGAGGCGATTCAGGCGCAGCTTGCCCGAGGCGTCAGCTACGGCGCACCGACCGAACTCGAGGTGCAGATGGCAGAGCGCCTGCGCGAGCTGGTGCCGTCGATCGAGCAGGTGCGAATGGTCAACTCGGGCACCGAGGCGACCATGAGCGCGATTCGCCTGGCGCGGGGCTTCACCGGACGCGACAAGATCGTCAAGTTCGAAGGCTGTTACCACGGGCACGCGGACTCGCTGCTGGTGAAGGCCGGCTCGGGTGCACTTACCCTCGGCAAGCCGAGCTCCGCCGGCGTGCCCGCAGCCCTGGCCAAACACACGATCACGCTGAGCTACAACGACACCCAGCAGGTCCGTCATGCGTTCGCCGAAATCGGCGCCGAGGTCGCGGCGGTGATCGTCGAGCCGGTGGTCGGCAATATGAACCTCGTTACCCCGGAAGAGGGGTTTCTCGAGACCCTGCGCAGCCTGTGCACCGAGTACCGCAGTGTGCTGATCTTCGATGAGGTGATGACCGGATTCCGCGTCGAGCTGGGCGGCGCGCAGGCGCGCTACGGCGTCACGCCGGACCTGACGACCCTCGGCAAAGTGATCGGCGGCGGTCTGCCGGTCGGCGCCTTCGGCGGGCGGCGCGACATCATGGCCTGCATCGCGCCGCTCGGTGACGTCTACCAGGCGGGCACCCTGTCGGGCAACCCGCTGGCGATGGCGGCCGGCCTGGCCACCCTGAACGCTGTCGCCGAGCCCGGCTTCTACGCGCCGATCGAGCAGCGCACGGCGGCGCTGCTGCGCGGCCTGGAGGATTGCGCCGCCCGACACGGCGTGCCGCTGGCAACCAACCAGGCCGGCACGATGTTCGGTGTCTACTTCACCGACCGCGGCCCGATCCGCAACTTCGACGACGCGACCGCCTGCGACGCCGAAGCCTTCCAGCGCTTCTTCCACGCGATGCTCGACGAAGGCGTCTATTTGGCACCGTCCGTGTACGAGGCGGGCTTCATCTCGGCGACGCACGACGACGCGATCGTCGAGCAGACCCTGGCAGCAGCCGACAGGGCCTTCGCCGCGGGCGCACGCTGAACCCGCCCTGACGGTTCATGCGATCGCTTCGAGCGCCGCCAGCAGGCGCCGGTGCAGGCCGCCGAAGGCGCCGTTACTCATGACCAGGATCCGGTCACCCGCCTGGCGCTGCGCGACCCGCTGCGCGACGAAGTCCTCGATGTCGGAAAACACCTCGGCCGGCACCGGGCAGGACGCGGCGAGGTCTTCAAGGTTCCAATCGACGCTGGCCGGCTGGTACCAGAACACCGCGTCGGCTTCGCTGACGGCGGCGGGCAGCCGATCGCGGTGCACCCCGCTGCGCATCGAGGCCGAACGCGGTTCGATCACTGCCAGCAGGCGACCAGCGTCACCGGCCCGACGCAGCGCGCCGATCGCGGCAGCGATCGCCGTCGGGTGGTGGGCGAAGTCGTCGTACACGGTCACGCCTGCGGCACTGCCCAGCCGCTCGAGGCGCCGGCTGACGCCGCTGAAACGCCCCAGGGACGCCGCGGCAGCCGCCGCTTCGATGCCCACATCGTGCGCGGCAGCGACCGCGGCGAGTCCGTTCGCGACGTTGTGTCGGCCCACCAGGTTCCAGTCGACCTCGGCAACCGCAGCGCCCCGGTAGCGGATCTCGAAGCGTCGGCCATCGCTGACCACCGCCTGCGCCTGCCAGTCACCCGGACCGTCGACGGCAAACGACTCGGTGCGCGACCAGCAGCCGAGCCGCAGCGTGTCCTGAACCGCCGGGTCACCACCGTGATGCAGGATCAGGCCGGATGGCGGCACCGTGCGCACCAGGTGGTGGAACTGTCGCTGGATGGCCTTCAGGTCCTCGAAGATGTCGGCGTGGTCGAACTCGATGTTGTTGATCAACAGC
>CAZOUC010000286.1:0-4255 GCA_964582825.1 uncultured Enterobacteriaceae bacterium
CGCACTCGCCCACCGAGTACGGCGGGAAGTTGTAGTGCAGCATGAAGTTCTCCTTGAAGCTGCCCTCCAGCGCATCGATGAACTGCACGTCCTGGCCGGTACCGAGCGTGGCGACGACCAGCGCCTGCGTCTCGCCGCGCGTGAACAGCGCCGAGCCGTGGACGCGCGGGAGCATGCCCGCCTCGACGATGATCGGCCGCACGGTCTTGAGGTCGCGGCCGTCGATGCGCGGTTTGCCGTTGACGATGCGCTCGCGAACCACCGACTTCTGCAGCTTGCCGAAGTACTCGGCGACTTCCTTGGCGCCAGGACCGTTTTCCTCGTCGGCCAGGGCCTCGACGGCGCGGGCGCGGATGTCGTCCAGCTTGGCGTAGCGCTCCATCTTGTCGGTGGTGCGGTAGGCTTCGCTGGTCTCCTCTCCGAACTGCTCGGCGAGCCGTGCGGCGAGTTCCTCGTTGACCGCCGGCGGCGTCCATTCCCAGCGCGGTTTGCCGGCTTCGGCGACCAGTTCCTCGATCGCGGTGATCGCGACCTGCATCTCCTGGTGCGCGAACAGCACGGCACCGAGCATCTGGTCTTCGGTCAGCTCGTCGGCCTCCGACTCCACCATCAGTACCGCGTCACGCGTACCGGCCACGACCATGTCGAGGCTCGATACCTTGAGCGTCTCGAAGGAGGGGTTCAGCAGGTAACCTTCCTCGGCCGCGAAGCCGACGCGCGCGGCGCCGATCGGACCCTCGAAGGGAATGCCGGAAATCGCCAGAGCCGCCGAGGTGCCGAGCATTGCCGCGATGTCGGAGTCATGCGACTTGTCGGTCGACAGCACCGTGCAGACGACCTGCACCTCGTTCTTGAAGCCGTCGGGGAACAGCGGACGGATCGGGCGGTCGATCAGGCGAGAGGTCAGCGTCTCTTTTTCGGACGGGCGCCCTTCACGCTTGAAGAAACCACCGGGAATTCGTCCGGCAGCGTAGGTCTTCTCCTGGTAGTGGACCGACAGCGGGAAGAAGTCCTTGCCCTCGTCGGCGGTCTTGGCGCCGACCACGGTGCACAGCACGGTGGTCTGGTCCATCGTGACCAATACCGCACCGGTCGCCTGGCGGGCGACCCGGCCGGTCTCGAGCGTCACCTTCTGGTGACCGAACTGAAACGTTTTTCTTACAGGGTTCACTCTATTTCCTCCAGTACCGCGCAGCGCCATGCGGACGCGGTGATTTGCTTTAGCGCGATCAGCGGCGCAGGCCGAGGCGCGAGATCAGCTGCGAGTAGCGTTCGACGTCCTTTCCTTTCAGGTAGTCGAGCAGCTTGCGGCGCTGGTTGACCATGCGGATCAGGCCGCGACGGGAATGGTGGTCCTTCTTGTGGTCCCCGAAATGATCCTGCAGACTGCTGATGTTGGCCGTCAGCAGTGCCACCTGGACCTCCGGCGAACCGGTGTCGCCCTCCGAGGTCTGGTACTCCTTGATGATTTGCGCTTTCTGTTCTGCACTCAGTGCCATTTTTCCTTACCTCTCAAGATATGCATTGCGCGGCTGTACCGCGTTTCCGATGAAGAGACCTGGCCGCGCATACTTACAGCCGGGCCCCACTCCTTACTGCAACAGGCGCCGCGGTGCGACGCGCCCGTCATCCAGCATTTCTCCGACGCCGAGAAACTCGCCGCCGTCGGCCCGCAGGGCCACGAATCCGTGCTCCGGCAGACCGGGGCTCATCACCGGCAGCCCCTGGCGCAGGTAGAACGCCGTAGCCTCGGGGAGCTCGACCTGCGGAAACTGCGCCATCGCGTCCATGACCGGCAGCAGCAGCGCATCGAGCTCGGCGAAGGCCTTGCGGCCGCGCAGCAGCTCGAGCATCGGCAGCTCCTGCGCGGTGTCGTCGGTGAACGGCCCTGCCTTGAAGCGATGCAGGGCCACGACGTGCGCACCGCAGCCGAGCCTGCGCCCGATGTCTTCGGCCAGGGTCCGCACGTAGGTGCCCTTGCTGCACAGCAGCTCGATGTCGAGCCGGGCGTCAGCCTCCCGCCAGTCGCGCAACTCGAGACGGTGGATCCTGACCTGGCGTGGCGCACGCTCGATTTCGATACCCTGGCGGGCCAGCTCGTAGAGCGGGCGGCCCTGGTGTTTGAGCGCCGAATACATCGGCGGGACCTGCTCGATGTCGCCGCGGAAGCCGTCGAGCACCCGCTCGAGCTGCGCCACGTCGACCCCCGTCACCGCCTGTTCTGCGATCACCGTGCCGTCCGCGTCGCCGGTATCGGTTTCCCGGCCGAGCTGCAGCGTTGCCCGGTAGCCTTTGTCCGCGTCGAGCAGGAACTGGGAAAACCGGGTCGCCGCTCCGAAACACAGCGGCAGCACGCCGGTGGCGAGCGGGTCGAGACTGCCGGTATGGCCGGCCTTGGCCGCGAAGTAGATCGCCTTGACCCGCTGGAGCACCGCGTTCGAGGTCTCTCCGGCCGGCTTGTTGACCACGAGAATGCCGTCGATCGGCCGCCCCTTGCGCCGCATGCCCATGCTCAATGCGACTCCGGCTCGTCGTCGTGCCGCGCCCGGTCCTCGGCGACGGCGCGATCGATCAGGCTCGACAGGTGCCGGCCACGGTCGACACTGCCGTCGAACAGGAAGCGCAGCCGCGGCGTCGTCCGCATGCGTGCGTCGCGGGCGACCTCGCTGCGCAGGAATCCGGCGGCCTTGTTCAGCACCGCGACGCGTTGTTCGGCGTCCTGCTGCGAATCGGCATCCATGAAGGTCACGTAGACCTTGGCGTGCGCCATGTCGCGGCTCACCTCGACGTCGTTGACGCTGACCATGCCCACGCGCGGGTCACGCATCTCCTGCTGCAGGAGCTGAGCCAGCTCGCGCATCAGATAATCCGCTACCCGTTCCGTGCGGCTGAATTCTCTAGGCATGCTCGACCCCGCTGCCGCTACAGCTCGCGGGCCACCTCTTTGACTTCGAACACCTCGATCTTGTCACCGACCCGGACGTCGTTGTAGTTCTTGACGCCGATACCGCACTCGAGCCCGTTGCGGACCTCATTGACGTCGTCCTTGAAGCGACGCAGCGATTCGAGCTCGCCCTCGTAGATGACCACGTCGTCCCGCAGCACACGGATCGGCCGGTGCCGGTAAACGGTGCCCTCGACGACCATACAGCCGGCGACGGTGCCGAACTTCGGCGAGCGGAACGAATCGCGCACTTCGGCAACACCGAGAATCTGCTCTCGCATCTCGGGGCTGAGCATCCCCGACAGGGCCCGCTTGACGTCGTCGACGAGATCGTAGATCACGCTGTAGTAGCGCAGGTCCATGTTCTCGCGCTCGATCACCTTGCGGGCGGCGCTGTCGGCACGGACGTTGAAGCCGAAGATCACCGAGCCGGTGGTCAGGGCCAGGTTGGCGTCGGTCTCGCTGATGCCGCCGACGCCGCCGGAAACCACGTTGACGTGCACTTCCTCGTTGCCGAGCTCCTGAAGCGCCGACTGGATCGCCTCCAGGGAGCCGCGCACGTCGGCCTTGACCAGTACGTTCAGCACCTGCTGCTCGCTGTCGCCGATCCCGCCGAACAGGCTGTCGAGGCGCGCCGCCTGCTGCGAGGCCATGCGCGTATCGCGTTGCTTGGTCTCACGGAAGCTGGTGACCTCGCGGGCGCGTTTCTCGCTTTCGACCACGGCGAAGGCCTCGCCCGCGTCGGGCATGCCGTCGAGTCCGAGTATCTCGACCGGGATCGACGGACCGGCTTCCTGCACCGGCTCGCCCGACTGGTCGATCATCGCCCGCACCCGGCCGTAGTGAACGCCGGCGAGCACGATCTCCCCGGGCTTGAGGATGCCGCGTTGCACGAGCAGCGACGCAACCGGACCGCGCCCGCGGTCGAGTCGCGATTCCAGCACCAGGCCCTGTGCCGCGACGTCCTTCGGCGCCTGCAGCTCGAGCAGTTCCGCCTGCAGCAGGATCGCTTCGAGCAGGTCGTCGATGCCGTCTCCGGTATGGGCCGACACCGGCACGAACTGCACGTCGCCACCCCAGTCTTCCGGGATGACGTCCTTGGCCGCCAACTCGTTCTTCACCCGGTCCGGGTCGGCGGCTTCCTTGTCGATCTTGTTCAGCGCGACCACGATCGGCACCCCGGCGGCGCGGGCGTGTTGAATCGCTTCCTCGGTCTGCGGCATGACGCCGTCATCGGCGGCGACCACGAGAATCACGATGTCCGTGCTCTTGGCGCCACGCGCCCGCATCGCCGTGAACGCGGCGTGGCCC
>CAZOUC010000287.1:0-4246 GCA_964582825.1 uncultured Enterobacteriaceae bacterium
CATCACAGACACAAGTACCCACACAAATTGCTTGATCGTTTCGTTCTTAAACAACGGCAGCGTCGCTCGGAGCTGCCTTCTCGCCAGGGTGTCCCTGTTCGAGAGAGCGCGCATTATACAGAGCGACTTCGGGTCCGCAAGCACCGCCGGGAAAAAGCGCTGCGGTACTTTTCACGGGGCCGGAAGCCTTGACCGGCGGTCCGCCCGCATCTACCCGAAACTCAGTCGCTGGCGCAGCGGCGGCCAGCGCAGCAGCATCAGCGTCACGAACACCGAGGCGTACAGCAGACCCTCCCCGTAATCCGAGCGCTGCTGCCACCACATGTGCACGATCGCCAGCGCGGTGGCCGGGTAGACCAATCGGTGCAGTAACTGCCAGCGATGCTTCAGGCGGCGCATCCAGCCGCGGGTGGACGTGAGCGCCAGCGGCAGCAGCAGCGTCAATGCGGCGATCCCCATGGTGATGTAAGGGCGCTTGACGAAGTCCTCGAGCAGCACGTCGAAGGACCAGCCGAGGATGAAGCTCGTGTAGGCCAGCACGTGCAGGCCGGCATAGAAGAACGCAAACAGTCCGAGCATTCGACGGAAGCGCAGCAGCCAGCTTCGGCCCGTGACCGTGCGCAGCGGAGACACGGCGAGCGTAATCAGCAACAGCCACAAGGCGGTCTCACCGAGCGTGTCGACGACCACGTCGGCCGGATCGGGTCCGAGCGCGTTTGTTCCGACGGCCAGGCCGAGCTGCGCGAGCGGCAGCAGACACAGCAGGAACACGACCACTTTGCCGGCGGCGAGCGCCGTACGCGAGAGGGCCATCAGTAGTACGTCGTCAGGTCCATGCCCCGGTACAGCTGCGCCACCTGTTCCTCGTAGCCGTTGAACATCCGGGTCGGAATCCGGTTGACGCTGAACAGGCCGCTCGGCAGGCGCCTTTCGGTCGCCTGGCTCCAGCGCGGATGGTCGACGTTCGGGTTCACGTTGGCGTAAAAGCCGTACTCATGCGGCTGCAGCCGGTTCCACGACGTCGGCGGCTGGCGCTCGACGAAACTGATGCGCACGATCGACTTGATGCTCTTGAAGCCGTACTTCCACGGCACGACCAGGCGGAACGGGGCACCGTTCTGCGGCAGCAGTTCCTTGCCGTACAGCCCGACCGAGAGCAGCGTCAGCGGGTGCATGGCCTCGTCGATGCGCAGGCCTTCCTGGTAGGGCCAGTCGATCAGCGCCGTGCGCGAACGCTGGCCGCGCATCTCTTGCGGCCTGACGAGAGTCTCGAAATAGACGTACTTCGCCCGCGAGGTCGGTTCGGCCCAGCGGATGAGATCGGCCAGCGGAAAACCGACCCAGGGAATCACCATCGACCAGGCTTCGACGCAGCGCAGGCGGTAGATGCGCTCTTCGAGCGGGTGGCGGGCGAGGATGTCCTCGAGGTCCACCGGGCCCGTACGCCTGGCCTCGCCGTCGATCAGTACCGACCAGGGCCGCGTCGTCAACTCATGGCCGTACCTCATCGGGTCGGTCTTGGCAGTACCGAACTCGTAGAAGTTGTTGTAGCTGGTCACGTCCTGGAACGGCGTCAGCGCCTCGTCGGTACGAAAGCCGGCAGGGGCGTCGGGCCCGGCCTCGCGGAAATCGAGAGCGCGGACAGACCCGCTCCCGCCCGCAGTCAGGGACGACTCGGCGTCGGCGCAGCCCACCAGCAATCCTGCGCCCAGCAGGCCGCCGTTGCGAATGAAGCGCCGCCGGTCCCGGTACACGCGCTCGGGGGTGATTTCGGACGAAGCGATCGGCTCGCCTTTTCGGATCAGCATCGACACCTCCTTTCGGTGTTTCTGACCCTGACGATACGGATTAATTCACCGGACGGTGCGCTTCAAGGGGCGTCGGGAGGCGGCACGGGCTTCGGCTTGACCGCGGCCCAGACGAACTGGACCGGCCCCGACAGCGCGTACACCGTCGCCATCAGCAGCAGCACCAGCGGCGGGTCGATGGTGACCACCCCGACGACGAGAATCAGCAGCAGCATCACCGTGAACGGCACGCGGCCCGGGGCGTCGACGCCCTTGAAACTGTGGTAACGGATGTTCAGCACCATCAACAGGCCAAGGCAGGCCGTGACCACCGCGGCAAGCAGCGCGAGCAGCAACGGCACCTGGTCCACGCCGATGCCGGCATCGGTGAAACTCCAGAGCATCGAAGCCAGCAGCGCGGCCGCCGCCGGGCTCGACAGACCCTTGAAGTAGCGCTTGTCGCTGTCGTCTGACTGCGTGTTGAAGCGCGCCAGGCGCAGCGCTGCACCGGCGACATAGATGAAGGCCGCGGCCCAGCCGACCTTGCCCAGCGAAGACAGCGCCCAGCTGAACATCACCAGGGCGGGGGCCACACCGAAGGACACCATGTCGGACAGGCTGTCGTACTCGACACCGAACGCGCTCTGCGTGTTGGTCAGCCGGGCGACCCGGCCGTCCAGGCCGTCGAAGAACATGGCCACGAAGATCGCAATCGCGGCGGCTTCGAAGCGATTGTCCATGGCGGCAACGATGGCGAAGAATCCGGCGAACAGCGCGCCGGTGGTCAGCAGGTTCGGCAGCAGGAAGACACCGCGCCGCTTGACCCTGCGCCCGCCTTCCTGCACCTCCTCGACGTGCTCGTCGACGGGCAGGGGCACGTCGAGGTCGGCGGGGTTGTCATGGTCGTGATCGTGGTCGTGATCGCTCATTCGGCCGCTCTGTTCGCCCGGGCCCGCCAATATAGAGCAGCGCCCGGGCTGTGTCAGCCGGCGCGCCGCAGGTCACCGGCTACGGACCAGAAGGCCTCGACGACCGGGTCCGGCTGGCTCCGGCGCAGGGTACACAGGCCGATGCTGAACGAACGCGGCGGCTGATCGACGTCGACGATGCGCACCCGGGAGGCCAGCGGGCTGCTGTCCAGCACCAGCAGCGGCACGATGCCGACTCCGAAACCGAGCGCGACCATGCTGACGATCGCTTCGTTGCCGGCAATGTGGGCGTAGGCGCGCAGCCGGGTGGACCGCTGGCGGAACCAGTCCTCGACGGCGCGGCGCGCTTCGCCCGATTCCGGCACGATCATCGGCACCGTGGACCAGTCGATCCCGGCGTCACCGCCCTGCAGAGCGTCCAGCGCCGGACCGTCGACCAGCGGCGCGATGAACACCAGCGGCGTGCTGTCGAGCTGCTGGAAGCGCAAGCGCGCGGGCAGGCGCGCCGGCCGTGCCGCGATCGCCGCGTCGTCCTCGCCAGCCAGAACCCGCGGAATCGCCTGCGCTTCGTCACCGGTGTGCAGGGTGATGTCGACGCCCGGCTGGCGACGACGCCATTCCTGCAGCAGCCCCGCAAGCAGGCGGTGCGCGGCGGTCACCGACGCGTACAGCCTCAACTCGCCGCGCAGGGCACCGGCATGCGCCTGCAGATCGGCCTCCAGGTCGCGATAGCGCCGCAGGATTTCCTCGGCGTGGCGCTGCACTCGGTGCCCGGCGGCGGTCAGCTCGACCCGGCGGTTGTCGCGTTCGAACAGGCGCACGCCGAACGCCTCCTCGAGGCGGCGGATCTGCCGGCTCAAGGCCGACGGCGACAGGTGGCCGGCTGCCGCAGCCCGGCCGAAGTGCCGCAGCTGGGCGAGCTGCAGGAACAGTTCGAGGGAACGACGGTCGGACATAAATGCAATTTGCGCAACGTGATGTAGCAAATATATCACTTTACGCAACAATGCAGGCTTCCTAAGCTCGATCCTCAAAGCGGCAGACCGCCGCGCCTCACCCGCATCCGTCGAACCAGGAGACGCCACGATGTCCGAGAATTACTTCAACACCCTGCCGCTGCGGGAGCAGATCGCACAATTAGGCAAGTGCCGCTTCATGGCGCGCAGCGAATTCGACTCCGGGACGGAGGCGCTGGAAGGCCGGAAGATCGTCATCGTGGGCTGCGGCGCGCAGGGTCTGAACCAGGGTCTCAACCTGCGCGACAGCGGGCTCGACGTATCCTACGCGCTGCGCGAGAGCGCGATCCGCGAGCAGCGCCAGTCCTGGCGCAATGCCACCGAGAACGGCTTCACTGTTGGCACCTACGAGGACCTGATCCCCGGCGCGGACCTGGTTGCCAACCTGACTCCGGACAAGCAGCACAGCGCCGTGGTGGCCGAGATCATGCCGCGGATGAAAAGGGACGCCTGCCTGCTCTACTCACACGGCTTCAACATCGTCGAGGAAGGCATGCGGATACGCGACGACCTG
>CAZOUC010000288.1:0-4226 GCA_964582825.1 uncultured Enterobacteriaceae bacterium
ATCGCGCGCAGGAAGGTGGCCGGGTGGAAGGTGCCGGCGCCGACCTCCATATCGAGCGGTTGCAGGATCACGCAGCCCTGGTCGGCCCAGTATTGCTGCAGGGCCAGGATCAGGCCCTGGAAAGTGGCGATACGTTCGTTCACGGAATGCTTCATTGGGGGTGGCAGACAGGGCGCGCATTATAACGGCTGATCGGCGCCGCCGCGCCGCGACCGCGATTCAGTGGCGCCAGAATGCCGGTGTGAACAGTACCAGCAGGGTGAAGATCTCCAGGCGGCCGAGCAGCATCGACACGCACAGGGTCAGCTTGGCGACGTCGCTGATGGCACCGTAGTTGGCGGCCACCTCGCCGAGACCGGGCCCGAGGTTGTTCTGCGCCGCGGCCACCGCGGAGAAAGCCGTCAGGAAGTCGAGCCCGGTCTGCAGCAGGATCACCAGGGTCAGCATGAAGGCGATGACGTAGATCGCGAAGAAGCTCCACACCGCGCCGATGACCTTTTCCGGCACCGTGCGGTTGCCGATCTTGACCGGAATGATCGCGTTCGGGTGCACCAGCTGGCGGATCTCGCGCAGGCCCTGCTTGTTGATCAGCAGCACGCGGATCGCCTTGATGCCGCCGGCGGTGGAACCGGCGCAACCGCCCATGAACGCGAACAGCAGCAGCAGGATCGGCAGCATGCCCGGCCAGGCCGAGAAGTCGGTGGTCGCGAACCCGGTGGTGGTGACCAGCGACACCGCCTGGAACACCCCGTGCAGCAGCGCCTCGTCGGGTTCGTAGACCTGCTGCGCCGCCAGCATCAGGAAGGTCAGCGCCGCCATCGCCAGCAGCACGCGCAGGAAGTAGCGGCACTCCGGGTCGTCGAGGTAGGGCCGCAGCGTGACCTTGCGGAAGGCGACGAAGTGCAGGCCGAAGTTCACCGCCGACAGGGTCATGAACACGATCGCGACCAGGTGGATGGCCGGCGCGTCGAACTGGCCCATGCTGGCGTCGTAGGTCGAAAAGCCCCCGATCGCCACGGTGGAGAACGCGTGCGCGACCGCGTCGAAGGTCGACATGCCGGCCAGCCGATAGCCGAGCGCGCACACCGCGGTCAGGCTGACGTAGATCAGGAACAGGGCTTTCGCGGTGCCGGTGATGCGTGGCGTCAGCTTGCTTTCCTTGACCGGGCCCGGCGTTTCCGCCCGGTACATCTGCATGCCGCCGATGCCGAGCATCGGCAGGATCGCCACCGCGATGACAATGATGCCGATGCCGCCGAGCCACTGCAGCTGCTGGCGATAGTAGAGCACCGACAGCGGCAGGTTCTCGATGCCGGAAATGACGGTGGCGCCGGTCGTGGTCAGGCCCGAGACCGATTCGAAGATCGCGTCCGGTACCGACAGGCCCGGCTCCGCGCCGAGAAAGAACGGCAGCGAACCGGCCAGGCCCAGCACGATCCAGAACAGCGCGGTGATCATGAAGCCGTCCCGGGTGCGCAGGTCGGCGGTCTGGCGGGCGTTCGGCAGGAACAGCAGCAGGCCGCTGGCGAATACGATGCCGAAGGCGGTCAGGAACGGCGCCAGGGCGCCGTCTTCGCCGACCCAGGAGACGATCGCCGGCACCAGCATCGTCAGGCTGAACACCATCAGCAGCACGCCCAGGATGCGGGCGATCAGGCGTACGTTCATCGGAAGAAGCCGAGCCCGACCTGGAACAGCTTCTCGACCTCGCGTACGCGCCGCTTGTCGGTCAGGAACAGGATCACGTGGTCGTTTTCCTCCACGACCACGTTGCCGTGGGCGATGATCACCTGCTCACCGCGCACCAGCGCGCCGATCGTCACGCCCTCGGGCAGGCGGATGTCCTCGAGCGCCTTGCCGACGACCCGCGAGGAGCGGGCGTCACCGACCGCGGTGATCTCCAGCGCCTCGGCGGCCCCGCGCCGTAGCGAGTGCACGTTGCTGAAATCGCCCTTGCGCACGTGGGTGAGCAGGCTGCCGATGGTGACCAGCTGCGGCGACACGGCGATGTCGATCGCGGTGCCCTGCACCAGGTCGACGTAGGCGGGGTTGCCGATCAGCGTGATCACCTTCTTCGCACCGAGTTTCTTGGCCAGCAGCGAGGCCATGATGTTGATCTCGTCGTCGTTGGTCAGCGCGCAGAACACGTCGATCTGGTCGATGTCCTCTTCCACCAGCAGCTGCGGGTCGGACGCGTTGCCGCGCAGCACCGTGGTGCGGTTGAGGTCGAGCCGCTCGCTGAGCAGGTTGCTGCGCTCCTCGTGCGGCTCGATGATCTTGACCAGGTACTGCTGCTCGATGGTCTCGGCCAGGCGCAGGCCGATGTTGCCGCCGCCGGCGATCATGATGCGCCGGTAGGGGTTGTCCAGGCGGCGCAGCTCCGACATCACCTGCTTGATGTGGTTGCGGGCGGCGATGAAGAACACCTCGTCGTCGACCTGGATGACGGTGTCGCCCTCGGGCATGATCGGCCGGTCGCGGCGGAAGATCGCCGCCACGCGGGCGTCGGCCTTCGGCATGCGCTCGCGGATCTGCCGCAGCTCCTGGCCGACCATCGGTCCGCCCTCGAAGGCGCGCACCGCGACGAGCTGCGCGCGTCCGCCGGCGAAATCGACCACCTGCAGCGCGCCCGGGTGCTCGATCAGGCGCACGATCGAGTGCGTGACCAGGGTCTCCGGGCTGATGATCAGGTTGATCGGGAAGCCGAAGGTCGGCTTGGCCTCGCTGCAGAACAGCTGGTCCTCTTCGTACATGTAGGAATGCGAGCGGATCCGGCAGATGCGGGTCGGCGTGCGGAACAGGGTCCACACCACCTGGCAGGCCACCATGTTGATCTCGTCGCTGTTGGTAACGGCGATGAACAGGTCCGCGTCCTCGGCGCCCGCCTTGCGCAGCACGCCGGGATGGGAGCCGTGGCCGTCGACGGTGCGGATGTCGATGCGGTCCTGCAGCTCCTTGAGGCGGTAGCTGTCCTTGTCGATCAGGGTGATGTCGTTCCTCTCGTTGGACAGGTGTTCGGCGAGTGTGCCGCCGACCTGGCCGGCTCCGAGGATCAGGATTTTCATCGTTGCGGGTGTCCGTGGTTCCCGAAGCCGCTGCGCTCAGCCGGCCTTGCCCAGCATGCAGTAGTAAAAGCCGTCGTGGCCGCCTTCGCGCGGCAGCAGTTGCCGGCCATGTCGCGTCGCCAGCGCGCCGGGTAGGTCGAGCGGTTCCACCCGGACGTCGTCGTGCGTGGCGAGGAACGCGTCGATGGCGGCGTCGTTTTCCCGCTCAAGAATAGAACAAGTGCTGTACAGGAGGCGACCGCCCGGACCCAGGCAGGACCACAGGGCAGCGAGCAGGCGGCGCTGCGCGCGCTCGAGGTCCGGCAGCTGGTCGGGCTCGCGCAACAGCTTGATGTCCGGGTGGCGGCGGATCACGCCGGTCGCCGAGCAGGGCAGGTCGGCGAGAATCGCATCGAAGGGCCGACCGTCCCACCAGGCGGCCGGGTCGCCGGCGTCGGCGGTGCGCAGCGTCGCCTGCAGGCCGGCGCGCGCCAGGTTGTCCTCGACGCGGGCAAGGCGTGCCGGGTCGTCGTCGAGGGCCAGCAGCTCGATGTCGGCGCTCTCGAGCAGGTGCAGCGTCTTGCCGCCGGGCGCGGCGCAGGCGTCGAGCACGCGTTCGCCGTCGCGCGGGGCGAGCGCCGGCGCGGCGAGTTGCGCGCCCTCGTCCTGCACGCTCAGCGCGCCGTCGGCGAAACCGGGCAGGCGGGCGGGGTCGCAGGGCTCCTCGAGGAGCACGGCGCCGGCCGCCAGCTCGCCGGGGCGGGCGGCGATGCCCGCGGCCGCCAGGCGTTCGATGGCCTGCGCGCGGCTGCCCTGGCGGGCGCTGACCCGCAGGGTCATCGGCGGGCGGCTGTTGTTGGCCCGCATGATCGCGTCGGCCGCGTCGGGCCAGTCCCGACGCAAGGCCGCGACCAGCCAGGCCGGGTGGGCAAGCCGGTCGTCCTCGTCGAGGGCGGCCAGGCGCGCGCTCCCCTCGCGCTGGAAGCGCCGGAGCACGCCGTTGACCAGGCCCCGCGCCCAGGGCTTGCCGAGTTCGCGGCTGGCGTTGACGGTTGCCGACACGGCGGCGTGGTCGGGCACGCGCAGCCAGTGCAGCTGGTACAGACCGACCAGCAGCAGGGCGTGGACGTCGGCGTCGCGCTCGCGCAGCGGCCGCTCGAGCAGGCCGTTGACGAGCGCTGT
>CAZOUC010000289.1:0-3222 GCA_964582825.1 uncultured Enterobacteriaceae bacterium
CGGGGTGGCGGTGTTCTTCTTCATGCGCCTGCGCTTCACCTTTTTCCCGCTGCACTGCGCGGCCTTCGTCGACCAGGCTCAGCCAGCCCAGGGCGGCCTGCTCCGCGCCGGCCGCGCGCGGATCGGCACCGACCGGGGCGGTCGCCAGCAGCAGCCAGCACAGCAGCAGTGCGCTGCGGATCGGCCCGCTCACAGCAGCAGCTCCGCCAGGCGCTTGCGGTGGTGGCGGGCGTCGCCCCAGCGGCCGCGCGCGTCCTGGGCGCGGCGCATGTACAGCTGGGCGTCGCAGTCCCAGGTAAATCCGATGCCGCCGTGGAACTGCACGGCGCGATCGGCCGCGTACACGAGCGCCTCGGACGCGGCTGCCTTGGCCATCCGGCAGGCGATCTCGGCGGCGCGGTCGACGTGTCCGGAGCCGATCCGCGTCGCGGCGTGGTAGACCTGGGAGCGCGCTGCCTCGAGAGCGGTCAGCACGTCGACCGTGGGGTGCTTCAGCGCCTGGTAGCCACCGATCAGCCTGCCGAACTGCTTGCGCGTCTTCAGGTAGTCGACGGTCAGGTCGAGAGTCGCCGCGGTGGTGCCGACGTCTTCGGCCGCCGACAGCAGGGCCGCGACGCAGCCGAGGTCGTGCAGCGCCGCGCGCACGCCGTCGCCGGTGACGAGGTCGTCGGCGTCGATGCGCAGGCCGTCGAGGCACAGGTCCGCGGCACGGCGCGTCTCGTCGACCAGGGTCAGGGGCCGGATCGCCGCTTCCGGCAGCGCGTCGCGGCGCAGCAGCGCGAGTGCCGCTGCGCCGTCGTGGAGCACCGTGGCGATGACCAGGCGGGCTGTGGCGAGGTCGGCAACGAAACGCTTGGTGCCGGACAGGCGCAGGCCGTCGCCGTCCGGCTCCGCGCGCGCCGCGGGCAGCGGCTGGCCCCAGTCGCTGCCGTCGAGCACCGCGACGGTGGCCACGGTGCCGCCAGCCAGTTCGGGCAGCAGAGCCGCGGCCGGCCCGCCCCCCCCGGCCTGTTGCAGCAGCCGGGCCGCCAGCACCGTGGAAGTCAGCGGCAGCGCCAGCAGCTGCCGGCCCATCGCTTCGAGCACCGGCACCAGGGCGCCGGGATCGAGGCCGGCGCCGCCGTGCTCCTCGGCGATCGCGATACCGGGCCAGCCGAGCTCGACCGCTTCCCGCCACACCGACTCGTCGTAGCCGGACTCGCTGTCCAGCAGCGCCCGCACCGCGCTGACCGGCGAGCGGTCACGGCAGAACTGGCGCGCCGATTCCATCAGCATCTGCTGCTCGTCGCTGAATTCGATCAGGGCCTGTTGCATGATTCGCTCTCCCCTCAGCCCTTCGGCAGTCCGAGCACGTGCTCGGCCACGATGTTGTGCTGGATCTCGCTGGTGCCTCCGCCGATCGTGGCGCCGAAGCTGTTGAAGTACGCCCGCTGCCAGAGGCCACCGTCCAGCGCCCCCGCGTCGCCGACATAGAGGCTGCCGGCGGCGCCCTGCAGGCCGATCGCGAACAGGCGCATGCGCCGCGCGTACTCGCTCCAGCTCAGCTTCGAGGACAGGGCCAGCGCCCCCGGGTAATCGGTGTTCAGGGCCGGGATCGACGCGCGCGCCTGGTTCAGGCGCAGCGACTGCTCCTCGATCAGCAACTGCACGAGTTCGTCGCGTACCACCGGGTCCGCCAGCAGCGGCTCGCCGTCGCGCTGCAGGCGCGCGGCCATCGCCAGCAGGTCGTCCATCACCACCGGCACGAACTTGGGACCGCCGGCAGCGCCCGCCTCGGCACCGCGCTCGTAGAGCAGGGTCTGCATCGCGATCTGCCAGCCCTGCCCCTCTTCGCCCATCAGGCAGGACGCCGGGATGCGCGCGTCGGTGAAGAAACACTGGGCGAAGCCGCACTCGCCGCTGAGCTTGCGGATCGGCGTGGTGTCGATTCCCGGTACCTGCATCGGCGCCAGGAAGAAACTCAGGCCGGCGTACTTGCTCGGCGCGTCCGGATCGGTGCGCGCCAGCAGGATCATGTAACGGGCCTTGTCGCCGAGCGTCGTCCAGATCTTGCTGCCGTTGATGATGTACTCGTCGCCGTCACGCACCGCACGCGTCTGCACCGCGCCCAGATCGGAGCCGTGATCGGGCTCGGAGAAGCCCTGGCACCAGATGTCCTCACCGGTGAGGATGCCGCGGATGTAGCGCTGCTTCTCGTCCTCGCTGCCGATGGCCAGGATCAGCGGGCCCGCCCAGCCGAGACCGATGACGTTGAACATGATCGGCACCCGGTGCCGGTTCATCTCCTCGTCGGCGACCTGCTGGTACACCGCCGGCATGCCGCGTCCGCCGTACGCCTCCGGCCAGGCCATGCCGAGGTAGCCGGCCTCGTAGACCTTGCGCTGCCAGGCCTGCAGGAACTCGAGCTGCTCGTCGGAACCGACCTCGAGGAA
Source organism: uncultured Enterobacteriaceae bacterium (assembly GCA_964582825.1). Taxonomy (GTDB): domain Bacteria; phylum Pseudomonadota; class Gammaproteobacteria; order Pseudomonadales; family UBA5518; genus CAZOUC01. The sequence continues at coordinate 2,433 of CAZOUC010000289.1, forward strand.
GGACAGCGGCAGCAGGAAGCCCGGGTCCTCGGGCTTGTTCGCCTCCATCCAGGCCGAGACCTCGGCGCGAAACGCCTCGAGTTGACGGGAATCTTCGGACATCGACGGCTCCATGCACTGACAGCGATCGGCTCATTCTAGTGCCGAGGGCGTTAGAATGGCAGCGACGCAAGACGAGGGCCGGATGATGGGAATCGAGCTGCAAACCGACGAGACGGCGATGCTCAGCGAAGCGATCCAACGCTTCTGCGAGGCCGAAATCGCGCCGCACTACAGCGCCTGGGAGAAGGCAGGCATCTTCCCCCGCGAGCTGTGGCGCAAGCTGGGCGCGGCCGGGTTCCTGTGCACGGACATTCCCGAACGCTACGGCAGCGCCGGCGCGGACATCCGCTGCAGCGCGGTGATCAACCGCGAACTGAGCCGACTCGGCTTCACGTCGATCGCCGTCAGCGTGTCGGTGCACTCGGACATCGTCGCCCATTACCTGGTCAACAAGGGCAGCGAGGCCCAGCGCGAACACTACCTGCCGAAGATGGTCAGCGGCGAATGCGTCGGCGCCATCGCGATGACCGAGCCGGCCGCCGGCAGCGACCTGCAGAGCATCCGCACCACCGCCACCGCCGACGGCGACGACTACCTGCTCAACGGCGCCAAGACCTTCATCACCAACGGCCACATCGCCGACTATGTCCTGCTCGCCGCCAGCACCGACCCGTCCAAGGGCGCCAAGGGCGTGTCCATGTTCATCGTGCCGACCGACAGCGAGGGATTCCGCCGCGGCAAGAACCTC
>CAZOUC010000289.1:3232-4221 GCA_964582825.1 uncultured Enterobacteriaceae bacterium
ACGGCCAGCACGCCGACCTGGTGATCACGGCCGCCAAGACCGACCCGACCGTGCCCGGCTCACGCGGCACCAGCCTGTTCCTGGTCGACACCAACTCGCCGGGCTTCGCCCGCGGGCGCAATCTCGACAAGATCGGCCTGCACAGCAGCGACACCTCGGAGCTGTTCTACGACGACGTACGGGTGCCGGCCGGTGCGCTGCTCGGCGAGCTCAACCGCGGCTTCGTCGTGCTGATGGAGGAACTGCCCCGCGAACGCCTGGCGCTGGCGATGGGCGCGGTCGGGGCGATGCAGGGCGCGCTGGAAATGACCACCGAGTGCGTCAAGGAACGTCAGGCCTTCGGCCAGCCCCTGGCCGGCTTCCAGAACACCCGCTACCGTCTCGCCGACCTGTACACCGAGTACCGGCAGTGCCGCGCCTTCGTCGACGAGTGCACGGTGGCCTTCCTCGAAGGCCGCCTCGACGCGGCCACCGCGTCGATGGCCAAGCTCGGCAGCACGGAAGCGCAGTGCCGCATCGTCGACGGCTGCCTGCAGCTGTTCGGCGGCTACGGCTACATGGCCGAGTACCCGATCTCCCGCATGTACGTCGACGCGCGCATCCAGCGCATCTACGGCGGCACCTCGGAGGTCATGCGTGAACTGGTGGCGCGCCAGCTGTTGAGTTAGCGGTAAATCAGGTAGCGGGCCCGACGCTCGGCAAAGGCGGCGAGATCGCGGGCGATCACCGCGCGCAGACTCTGTGGATCGCCGTTGTCCGCGAGCACCGCGGCGAGACGGCGGCTGCCCAGCGCCAGCAGGTAGTTGGTCGGCCTGCCGGCGTCGTTTTCGGTCGCTGTGAACAGGCCCTGCTCCGGCGCCGCCCGCGCCAGCTCGCCCATCAGCGCCAGCAGCACCTCGGCCGGATTCACGGCGCGGAAATCGCGGACGTGGATCTGTACCCCGTGCTGCAGTTCGCCGCTGCCGGTGCCGTAGCGCGGCGTGAAGCTC
>CAZOUC010000290.1:0-4203 GCA_964582825.1 uncultured Enterobacteriaceae bacterium
GGCGACGGCGACGCGACGCCGGAGCCCCTGTTCCGGGCCGTTATCGCCGAGAAGGTCGACGCGGCGGGCGCCCTGCAGGTGTCGACGGACCGCATGATGGCGCAACTGTCGATCGTCGCGGCCCGCGGCGGGCGCCACCTCGACGACAAGGACGTGCAGGGCCTGCTGCGCGCCGACAAGGTCACCCACGGCATCGACCAGGACGCCATCGCCGAGCTGCTGCAGCGCGCCCGGGACGCCGAGCCGGGCAGCCAGGTCGGCGGCCTCGTGGCACGCGGCAGACGTCCGGAAAAAGGCGTACCGTCGGAGTTCCGCTGCGTGGTGACGCCGTTCCAGGAGCGCATCCTGGCGCCGCAGCAGCGCGAGGACGGCAGCATCGACATGCGCGACCTCGGCGATATCGAAACGGTGCGGGCCGGCGACGTCATCATGGAGCGGATTCCCGCCCACCCGGGCGCGCACGGCTACGACGTGCTCGGCCAGGAACTGCCCTCACAGGCGCCCAGGGAGCTCCCGCTCAAGCCCGGCAAGAACACCGAGATCAGCCCGCAGGACGAACACCGCCTGATCGCCAGCTGCGACGGTGTGCCGCACCGGCGCGGCCAGGGCATGGAGGTCGACGACGTGTTGCTGGTGCAGGACGTCGACCTGAATACCGGGCACCTGCACTACGACGGCACCGTATTCGTCAAGGGCGACGTGATCGCCGACATGCGCATCGAGGCGACCGGCGACGTGGTCGTCAATGGCTTCGTCGAGAGCGCCGAAATTCACTGCGGCGGCGACCTGATCGTCAAGAACAGCATTCTCGGCCGCCCGCCGCAGGGGAACGATCCCGCCACCGAGACGAGCTGCCGGGTCAGCGCGCAGAACATCACGGCCCACTACGCGCAGCACGCGTCGCTCGACGCGGCCGAGACCATCACGATGCGCTCGCAGATGCTGTACTGCAAGACGCGCTGCCGGCGCCTCGAGGTGGGCGGCGAGCGGCAGCGCCGCGCCAAGCTGATCGGCGGCCGGATCAAGGTCCGCGAGTCAGTCGATGTCGGCGTGGCGGTCGAGGAAGCGGCGACCCGCACGCCGATCTACTTCAACCTCGGGGTCGAGGACATCGAGGAACGCCTCGAGCAGGCGCGCGAGGCCGTCACCAGCACCAAGTTCACCATGCACGGCCTGATCCAGTCGCTCGAGCGCCTCCAGCAACTGCCCGACGGCGAAGCCGACGCCGACAAGCTGCAGCGCATCCGCAACACGATCGCCAAACTCAACGAGGACGGCCGCGGCAAGCAGCAGGATCTCGAACGCCTCGAGGCCGAGCTCGCCGCGCGCCGCGAACAGGTGCGGTTTCACGTGTTCGGCCAGGTGTACCCCGGCGTCGAACTGCACTTCCTCGACGAGACCTATTACTACAAGGGCGAAATGAGCCGCGGCACCCACGGCCTGGGCGAGCACGGCTGGGCCGTCGTCGACTGACGGATCACGCGGTACGACGCGCAAACGAGAACCCGGTCACAGCAATTTCTGTCCGCAGCGCGGAGACTGTACGGGCCCGAAATCGCGCGGACTCTCGGCGATGACAGCTGTACTGGCGCCATCGATACCGATGCTCGGTATGGACCCGGACCGCTCCTGCGGACCGGCCGACCGCGAGCTGTGTCTGAACCGGACCCGCCTGCTCGCCGCCCGCGTGCGCTCCGAAGGACTGCCGATGAGCGCGCTGTGGATCGATCTCGACCGCTTCAGCGCCGTCAACCGCTCCTTCGGCCACCGGACCGGCGACCAGGTGCTGCGCCAGATCGCGATCCGCCTGTGCCAGGCCCGCGTCGACGCCGGCGAGCTGTTCCGGGTCGGCGCCGACGAGTTCGTGCTGCTGCTGTGCGGCGTCGATGCGGTGGGCGCGCAGCGGCTCGGGCAGCAGCTGTGCCGGATCATCGACGCACCGATCCGCGTCGGCGCGATCGCCCTGCACCCGACGGCCAGCATCGGCGTTGCCAGCCTCGAGGCGGACGAACTGCCCGAAGGCCTGCTCGAGCGCGCCGACCGGGCCATGCTCGAGGCCAAGGCGCGCGGTGGCAACCGCTGCCTGCACTCGGGCGACGAACCGCTGCCCGGCCGCCTCGGCGCGATGCTCGCGCGCGAGGAACTCGAGATCGAGAGCGACCTGCACGAGGCCATGGCCAATGGCGGCCTGCGCCTCGACTACCAGCCGATCGTCGCCGTCGACGGGCGCATCGAAGCCCTCGAGGCGCTGATGCGCTGCCAGGTCGGCGAGCGCAACATCCCGCCGCAGAAGCTGATCGCCGTCGCGGAGAAGACCGGCATGGTCGCGCGCCTCGGCGAGTGGTGCCTGATCACGGCGGCGGAATTCGCCCGCCAGCTGCAGGCCTGCGGCCGGCCGCTCAAGGTGGCGGTGAACGTATCCCGCCTGCAACTCGCCGACCCCGACTTCGCCCGTCTGGTACACGCCACCCTGCTCAGCAGCGGGCTGGAACCGCAGTACCTGGAACTGGAGCTGACCGAGTCGCTGTTCCTCGACCTGTCGTCGGTGGTCCAGAACAACATCTCCGCCTGCGTGGAACTCGGCGTGCAGCTGGCCATCGACGACTTCGGTACCGGCTATTCCTGCCTGGCCAACCTCAAGGACCTGCCGGCGCACAAACTGAAACTCGATCGCGAGTTCACGCGCGTGCTGCCGGACGACGGCCGGGCGTACTCGGTGGTCAAGATGATCACCGCGCTCGGCCGCGAACTCGGCCTTCAGGTGATCGCCGAAGGCGTGGAGACCCAGGCACAGCGGTTCAGCCTGGAAGCCGCGCGCGTGCACGGCCTGCAGGGCTGGCTGCTGGCGCGGCCGATGCCTGCGCCGGCCGCACTCGACTGGCTCGCCGGAGCGCCGGCGTGAGCGTCGCCAAGGCCGTCGCGGCCGACGGCGCGGTCGAGCGCCTTGACGACTCCCTGGAGCGCGCGATCCGCGATATCGGCATTCCGCCGCGCCCCGCCGTGCTCGCCGATCTCGGCGAGCGGATCAACGCACCGGAGCCCGACTTCGGAGAACTCGCCAGGCTGATCGAGAGCGACGTGGCGCTCGCGGCCGGCATCATGAAGGTGGCGAATTCGCCCTGGTTCGGCCGACGCGTCAAGGCACGTACCGTGCACCAGGCCACGGTCGCACTCGGCCTCGACCTGACGGCCCGCACGATCACCGGGCTGATGCTGCGCCGCGCGTTCCCGCACACGCCGTCGCTCGACCGGTTCTGGGACGCATCGGCACGGGTCGCCCAGCTGTCGGGCTGGCTGACCGGGCGACTGGACCTCGGCGCCGGCATCGACTTCGGCGAAGCGTACACCTTCGGCCTGTTCCGGGACTGTGGCATCGCGGTGCTGCTGAGCCGGCTGCCGGACTACGAGCGCACGCTGGCGATCGCCAACGTCGAGGCGCAACGCCCGTTCACGGCCGTCGAGGACGCCCGCCACCCCTGCAACCACGCCCAGGTGGGCAGCCAGCTCGCGCGCAGCTGGCACCTGCCGGAGGCCACTACCCTGGCCATCCGCTATCACCACGACATCGCGGCACTGCTGGTCGCCGAGCCGGCGATGCCCGGGGACAGCGCCCAGTTGATCGCCGTCGCCCAGCTCGCCGAGCGCCTGTTCCAGGAACTGTCGGGGCTCAGCCAGGGGCGCGAATGGGACAAGCTCGGTGCGGCCTGTCGCGCGGTCCTCGACATCAGTCCGCGGTACGTCAGCGATCTCGTCGAGCAGGCGCGCCGCCTCGAAACCGACTTCTGAAGCCGTCCCTAGTCGTCGGACAGGCTCAGCGACTCGAAACTCTCGTAGCGGGTCAGGTGCGCGATCGCCTCGGCATCCTGTCTCGACACCGCCTTGATGCGCATGCCGACCTCGTAGCGGTCACCGTTCGGCGTCACCTTGCACCAGCGCGACTGCACCGCCAGTTCGAGAATGTCGCGGCCACGGATCGCCTCGTCGAGCTTGACGACGACGCGCCAGGTCCGGCCCACCTCGAGCGGCTCCATGCGCAACAGCAGCAGGCCTTCCGCCGACAGGTCCGCGACGTGGCCGAACAGTTCGTCCTGCCCGGCCACGTTGACCGGGTAGTAGCGCAAGGGCCGATAGCGCTTGCCACCGCGTTGATTGGAAACCCAGCTCCTGCCTGCCATTGCCCCGATCTGCACAGATTGAATCGTG
>CAZOUC010000291.1:0-4186 GCA_964582825.1 uncultured Enterobacteriaceae bacterium
GCCGTTCCGCGCCCTGGTCGGGGACATGCTGCCGCCGCAGCAGCGCACCACGGGTTTCGCGATGCAGAGCTTCTTCATCGGGGTCGGCGCGGTAGTGGCCTCGGCGCTGCCCTGGATCATGAGCAACTGGCTGGATATCGCCAACACGGCGCCGCCGGGCGTGGTGCCGGACAGCGTCAAGTGGTCGTTCACGATCGGCGGCCTGGCCCTGTTCCTGGCGGTTGGCTGGACAATCCTGCGCACGCGCGAGTACCCGCCGGAAGAGCTGGCGGCCCATGCCCGCGCCGAGGGCGGCAGCGCGCCCGAGACGGCCATCGCGACCGGGCTGAGTTTTCTCGGCAGCGGCCTGGCCTGGTCCGCAGCGGGTCTGGCGCTGTTGCTGCTGCTGACCTTCCGCGATCTCGACAAGCAGCTGTACGTGCTCGGCATGGGCCTGCTGATCTTCGGCCTGATGGAGCTCGCCTGCGAGCGCCTGCAGCGGACCGGGCGCGTGAACAACGGGTTTTTCGAGGTGATCGCGCTGCTCAAGAGCATGCCGCGCACCATGAAGCAGCTCGCGGTGGTGCAGTTCTTCTCCTGGTTTGCGCTGTTCGCGATGTGGATCTACACGACCCCCGCCGTGACCCTGTATCACTTCGGCAGCAGCGATCCGGCCAGCCAGGCCTACAACGACGGCGCCGACTGGGTCGGCGTACTGTTTGCCAGCTACAACGGCTTCGCGGCGCTGGCGGCACTGGTCATTCCGGCGATGGCGGCGCGGCTCGGCCTGCGCTGGACGCACCTCGTCAACCTCTGCCTGGGCGGCCTCGGCCTGGCGTCGATGCTGCTGATCCGCGACCCGCAATGGCTGCTGCTGTCGATGCTCGGCGTGGGTATGGCCTGGGCGTCGATCGTGTCGGTGCCCTACGCGCTGCTGTCGGGCGCGCTGCCGGCGGCGCGCATGGGCGTGTACATGGGCATCTTCAACTTCTTCATCGTCATTCCGCAGCTGCTGGCGGCGAGCGTGCTCGGCTTCCTGCTGCGCACCGCGTTCCAGGGTGAGGCGATCAACGCCCTGCTGATGGGCGGGATGCTGATGATCCTGGCGGGCCTCGCGACCCTGTTCGTGACGACCGATCGATGAATCCGCTGGAGACACGCTGACATGCGGCCGATGCAGAGCAAGCTGACGCGACCCTTCTACATGCTGCTGTCGCTGCCGGCGACGGCGATGGGCTTCGCGCTGTCGATCCAGATTTCGGCGCTGAGCTGGATCCTGACGACGCAGTACGGCCTCGACATCCACGACGTCGGCCTGGTCTGGGCGGCCGGGCCGCTGTCGGGCATCATCGGCCAGGTCATCATCGGCGTGATCAGCGACAAGGCCTGGTTCTGGGGCGGCCGGCGCCGGCCCTTCATCCTGATCGGCGGCGTGCTGGCGGCGCTGATGCTGCTGGCCTTGCCGAGCATCGACGTCATTTCCTCGAGTCTGGGCATCGGCGGCATCCTCGGCGTCGCGATCGTCGTCGCTCTGACTCTCGACCTCGCGATCAACGTCAGCTTCAATCCGACGCGCTCGATCATCGCCGACGTCACGCCCGAGGGCGTTGAGCGCACCCGCGGCTACACCTGGATGCAGACGATCTCGGGCAGCTTCGGCGTGCTCGCCTACGCGATCGGCGCGATCTGGAGCAACTACGCGCTGATCTATTTCGGCGTCGTGCTGGTGCTGCTGTTCTCGGTGCTGCCGCCGCTGTTCGTCGAGGAACCGCGCCGCCTGCACGACGAGGCGGACGACGTCGAGAGCGCCCAGAGCACCTCCCTGTGGGAACTGTTCAAGTCCATCGAACCGCTGTGGGGCTTCCTGTTCTACGGCACTTATGCCCTGGTGCTGCGCCTCGCCCACGTCGAGGTCGGGCACTACTACGTCGAAGCGCTGTGCCTGGTCGTGACGATCGCGCTGATTGCCCGTTCGCTGCTGGCCAGCGAACTCGGCAAGTCGCCGGAAGAGGCGGGTCGGATCGGTTTCAAGAAGGTGCTCGCGGCCCATTCGTTCAGCTGGGTCGGCGTGCAGACGATGTTCGTGTACATGTTCGCCTTCGTGCAGGAGCGGATGCCGGAGCTGTCAGACCTCGAGATGGGCCGCGTGGTGTCCTGGAGTTTCCTGATTCTCAACCTGGTCGGCGCGCTGCTGCCGGCGTTCGTGCTGGAACCGCTCACCGAACGTATTGGCAGGGTACGCACGCACCTGGCCTGCCTGGTCGTGATGGCGGCCGGTTACGCCGGCGTCGTGCTGTTCGGTCACGGGCCGCTGGCGATCTACCTGCTGATGGCCCTGCTCGGCGTCGGCTGGGCGGCGATCGTCAGTCTGCCGTTCGCGATCATGTCGCAGAAAGTGGCGAAGGCGCAGATGGGCCTGTACATGGGCCTGTTCAACCTGTCGGTCGTACTGCCACAGCTGGTCGCCAGCCTCGGCATCGGCATGGCGGTCAGCCGCGCCGAGGACAAGAGCCTGATCTTCGTGATCTGCGCCGCGACCCTGGCGCTGTCGGCGCTGTGCTGGGGCTTCGTGCGCGAAGCGGACGACGGCACGAAGTCCGCGCCCACCGGCGGCGCCGGCCACTAGCGGCGTCTGCTGCAGGTCCGTCCTACCAGCGGTAGCCGAATTCCAGTCCGTACATGCGCGGCTGTGCGTAGATGTAGTTGCCGATGCCGTAAGCCTCGAAGTTCGGCGTGCCGCCGATGATGTAGGTCTCGTCGGTCAGGTTGCTGCCCCAGGCCGCGATCTCCCAGCTCTCGTCGGGGGACGTCCATGACACACGGGCGCTGAGGTCTTCGTCGTCGCCCAGGTAGGCGTCGGTCTGGCAGCTCAGGCGGTCCAGGCAGCGTTCGATATCCCACTTCTTGCTCCACTGGACGCGGGGTACGACGGTGCCGAAGCCGGTGGTGAATTCGTACTGCGCCGCGACCAGGACCTGCATTTCCGGGATCAGCGGCAGCCGTTCGTCGGAGCGGTCGACCGGGCAGCTCTGGATCGGGTAGGGCAGGAACAGTTGACACTGTGGCGTGTCGGGCTGGAAGTCGAGCGCCGGCAGCGACACGGTGTCGTTGAACTCGTCGATCTCGGCGTCGTACACGGCCAGGTTGAACTGCAGTTGAAGGCCATCGGCCGGCAACGCCCAGGTCTCGGCCTCGAAACCGCGGATTGTGGCGGCCTCGGCGTTGATGGTGATCAGCGACAGCGGGTTCGCCTCGCCGCCGAGCTGGTAGCGCACCAGCTGGCGGTCGTTGTAATCCATCGAGAAGACCGACAGGTTGCTGCGCAGGCGGCCGCCGAAAGCGTCGAACTTCACGCCCACCTCGATCGCCTCGACGGTCTCGGGCTCGAATTCCTCCAGGTTGCCGTCGAAGGTCGGGTACAGGCCGCCGGACAGGAAGCCGTCGGTGTACTGGATGTAGGCCGAGCCGTAGTCGACCGGACCGATGCCACCGAACATGTATTGCAGGGTGACGAGCGGCGTCCATTCGGAAATGCCGGTCTCGCCGCTGGTCTCACTGAAGGTCTGCAGGCTGTAATCGGAATTGAAGCTGCCGGCCGGGATCACGTAGTCGTTGGGAAACGGCGCGACCGCATCGGGGATCGGGTTGTCGACGACGCTGCCCGTCGTCGACAGCGTCGCCGGGTCGGTGCGGTACAGGGTGTAGTCCGCCTCGCGGCTCTCGTCGGTGTAGCGCAGGCCGAGCGTCAGGCGCCAGCTTTCGCTGATGTGGTACTCCGCCTGGCCGTAGACGGCCCAGGCCTCGTGGTCGGTGCGCAGCTCCGTACCGTCGGTGATGAAGGTGATCAGCTGCTGGGTGCCGGGATCGAGCGCGCCGAGCTGAAACGCGAAGCCGGGCCAGTCGGCCAGCGGCGGCTGGATCACGCCCGGCTGGGGATAGAACCACGGGCCGTCGATGAAAGCCTTGCTGCCGGAGGTCGTCTCCTCGTAGAAATAGTAGACCCCGGCGACGTAGAACAGGCGCTCGCCCAGAGCGTCGCCGATGAACTGGAACTCCTGCGAGTACTGGTCGGTCTCGCGCACCTGCGAGCGCGGCGCGTCGCCGCTGGTGATTTCGTGTTGCAGCGGCAGGCGGGTGGCGTCGACGTCGTCGTCGTTACCGGCCTCGGTCGAACGCCAGCCGGTGATGCTCTTGAGCTTGAACGACA
>CAZOUC010000292.1:0-4184 GCA_964582825.1 uncultured Enterobacteriaceae bacterium
CGAGGGCAGCCTGCTCGGCGTCGACCCGTACCCGGACGGCGTCTGCCTGCGCCGCGACGCGGACGAGCGCGGCATTATCGAGGAACAGGCCGGTCACGACGGACCGGTGCGCATCCTCGTTACCGCGATCGGTGGCCAGGGGCACGTGTTCGGCCGCGGCAACCAGCAGATCAGCGCCCGGGTAATCCGCACGGCCGGCGTCGACGCGGTGCAGGTCGTGGCGGGAAAGGGCAAGCTGGCGGGCCTCGGGGGCCGACCCTTGCTGGTCGACACCAACGACCCCGAGCTCGACCGGGAGCTGCGCGGTTACGTGCGCGTCATTACCGGTTACCGGGATGCCGTGTTGTACCCGATGGGCCTGTAGGCGGTCGAGGCGGTGTCAGGCGCCGAGCCGGCGCCAGCGCTCCAGGAAGCGGGCCAGGCGCCCGATCGCGTCTTCGAGTTCCTCGATGCGAGGCAGGAACACCACCCGCAGGTGATCGGTGTCCGGCCAGTTGAAGGCGCTGCCCTGGACCAGCAGCATGCGCTCCTCCTCGAGGAGGCAATAGATCAGCTGCTCGTCGTCCGGTACGTGGTACACGTCCGGGTCGAGGCGCGGAAACAGGTAGATCGCGCCGCGTGGCATGACGCAGCTGACGCCGGGGATCGCGGTGATCAGTTCGTAGGCGCGGTCACGCTGTTCGCGCATGCGGCCGCCCGGCAGCACCAGGTCGCGGATGCTCTGGTAACCGCCGAGAGCCGTCTGAATCGCGTACTGCGCGGGTACGTTCGCACACAGCCGCATCGAGGCGAGGATGTCCAGGCCCTCTATGAAGTCCGCGGCCCGGTGCTTGCCGCCGGAGACGAGCAGCCAGCCGGAGCGGAACCCCGCCAGGCGATAGGCCTTCGACAGGCCGTTGAAGGTCAGGCACAGCAGGTCTTCGCTGAAGCTCGCGAGGCAGTGGTGCTCGGCGTCATCGTAGAGAATCTTGTCGTAGATCTCGTCGGCGAGCAGGACCAGATCGTGTTCGGCGGCGATGCCGGCGAGGGCGCGCAGGGTCGCTTCCGGGTAGACGGCGCCGGTCGGGTTGTTCGGGTTGATCACCACCAGTGCCCGGGTGCGCTTGCCGATCAGGCTGCGCAGGTGGTCGAGGTCCGGTTGCCAGTCCAGGCTTTCGTCGCAGCGGTAGTGCACCGCCCGACCGCCCGACAGGGTGACTGCGGCGGTCCACAACGGATAGTCCGGTGCCGGCACCAGGACTTCGTCGCCGTCGTCGAGCAGTGCCTGCATCGCCATAACGATCAGTTCGCTGACGCCATTGCCGAGGTAGACGTCGCCGATCTCGACGTTGGCCACGAGGCGCTGCTGGTAGTGCTGCATGACGGCCTTGCGGGCGCTGTAGACGCCCTTGGAGTCCGCGTAGCCCTGCGCCTGCGGGATGTTGTGGATGACGTCAACCAGAATCTCCTCCGGCGCGTCGAAGCCGAACGGGGCCGGGTTGCCGATGTTCAGGCGCAGAATCCGGTGCCCTTCCTCCTCGAGCACGGTGGCGCGCTCGTGCACCGGACCACGAATGTCGTAGCAGACATCGCTCAGCTTGCGGGACTTGACGAATTCTTGCATCTGCTCGGACGCTCCAGGCGTATCATGCCGAGTATAGGAGATCGCAGGACGTCGACATGAGTGAACAGCAGAAAAGACCTGATCTGACACCCGAACAACAGTACGTGTGCTTCCAGAAGGGTACGGAAGCACCGTTCACCGGCAAATACTGGAACACCAAGACGCCCGGCAGCTACCGCTGTGTCAACTGCAATGCGCTGCTGTTCGACTCGAACAGCAAGTACGATTCCGGTTCGGGCTGGCCCAGCTTCTACGCGGCGGTCCGTGACGGAGCGATACATACCGAGGAAGACCGCAGCCACGGCATGGTCCGCACGGAAATCCTCTGCGCCGGCTGCGGCGCTCACCTGGGCCACCTGTTCCCGGACGGTCCGGCTCCCACCGGGCTGCGCTACTGCGTCAACTCGGCGGCGCTCGAGTTCGAGGCGCGCGAGGCCGCCGGCGAGGGGTCCTGAGCGGTCAAATTACCCCCCGCAGCGCCGGCCCGGTGCTTGACGTTGCGCCCGCGTCTTCCCTACAATGCCCGGCTTTGTCGGGAGACGTCAGCCCGGCAGAAAGCGAGACGTCCCCATCGTCTAGAGGCCTAGGACACCGCCCTTTCACGGCGGTAACAGGGGTTCGAATCCCCTTGGGGACGCCATTCCACAGCCGGCCGCAGGCCGGTTGTGGAATGGTGACAGGCGCAGGCTGTTTCGAACCCGGGGTTCGAGCCGAGCCCGATCGGGAACGATCGGGCGAGACAACGCCGGTGCGGAGCACCGGCGGCCCGCAGGGCGAGGCGGCGCAGCCGCCGAGTAATCCCCTTGGGGACGCCATTTCACGACGTGCGGACCCGCGCTGCGCGGTGTGCCGGTTCGCGGGAATAGCTCAGTTGGTAGAGCGCAACCTTGCCAAGGTTGAGGTCGCCGGTTCGAACCCGGTTTCCCGCTCCAGTTCTCGCCAGCCGCATCGGGGCCGCGGCCGCCACCTCCGAGTGGCGGCAACGAGCAGTCACGCCCTCGGGGCGTGTTCATTGGGCCAGGGAAACAGGACCGGAGCATTGAGCAAGACCAAGCAGACTGCCGCCAGCAGAACCAAGGCCACCGCGACCGAAACCCACCAGAGTATCGAGCAGCAGATCGATGCCTTCCTGAAGTCGGGCAAGAAAATCCAGAAGATCCCGCGCGGCGTCAGCGGTCAGAGCAACAACCCCAGCGGTCGTCGTCACATCCGCATCTCCACCAAGCAGAAAGCCTGAAACCTTCCGGGTGCCCTAGCGCGCGCTGAACAGGGGCTGTGCGCGCTCCTCGCGCAAGGTGCCGTCCAGTTGTTCGCCGATCAGGGCGAGCCGGGTGCGCAATCCGGTCACGATGCCGTCGAACTCGGGCGCGCCGCGCAGTTCGCTCATGATCGGGTCGAGCGCCAGGCGCCAGTGCTCGGTCCAGCCTTCGTCAGCGGCCCGCTGCAGGGCGAGTAACGCCAGGCGCGGTTCGTTCTCCAGCAGGTGCGCGCCGGCCCTGGTGTACCACAGGTCGGGCAGCAGGCGCTGGTTCGGCTCGAGCGGCGCATCCAGAAAAGCCGTGAGCTCGTCCAGCAGGGCCTGGCTGCGGTCCAGGTCGCCTTGCTGCCGGTAGGCCAGCGCGACCACCGGGTAGGCCTCGGCCACCGTGTCCACGTCCATCCCGGGCCAGGATTCGGCCAGCGTTTCCCACACCTCGATGACGGCGTCGTGCCGGCCCAGCAGGACGTTCGCGTCCAGCGCGATCAGCAGTCGCTGCAGGTCCTGCCCACGGTAGCCTGCTGCGCGCGTCAGGCGATCGTTTGAATCCGGGCTTGCACCGGCCACCACGCTGACCAGGATTTCGTAGTGCTCCAGCTGGGCCTCGATCGAGTCGCCGGACAGTTCACGCGCCCGCTCGAGCCAGGTCGATGCGGCGTTCAAGTCACCGAGATCCAGGAACTGTGCCGCCAGCTTGATCGCGGCGCCACCGTCCGGCTGCAGGGTCCAGGCGCGGAAATAGCTGAGCGCGGCCTCGTCGAGTCGCCCGCGCTCCTCGTTGATGCGGCCGGCCAGCATGTAAGCCATCGGGTACAGCGGGTCGGCTTCGACGATGCGCGAGAACATCTCCATGGCCCGCGCCTCGTAACCGAGGTCGAGCAGGGTGTTGGCGACGTTGGCGGCGACGACGGCGGAACGCGGGTCGAGTTCCAGGGCTTTCTCCAGGTAGGGCAGGCGAGCCTCGCGGTCCAGCTGCAGGGTGCCGTACCAGAGGTAGGCATTGGCGTAGCTGGGGTTGAGATCGATGGCCCGCTGCAGAGCCTGCCGTGCCTGCTCGAGATCGCCTCGGAGCTCGAGCAGCAAGCCCTGTGCGGCCCAGGCCATGCCCGACTCGGGGTCCAGCGTCAGTGCCCGGTCGATGGCATCCTCGGCGCGTGCCAGTGGCGTCGTGCCATCCCCCGGTTCGACCTGGTAAGCCGCCTGCAGGACGTAGGTTTCGCCGAGTGCCGCCCAGGCCTCGACATAGCCCGGATCGCGGGTCACGGCCTCCTGGAAGTGCGTGGCCGCCTGGACCAGGGTCTGCCGGCGGCGCTTGGCCATCGC
>CAZOUC010000293.1:0-4140 GCA_964582825.1 uncultured Enterobacteriaceae bacterium
CGCAGCCGAGTATCCGCCGCGCTTGCGCGCCGGTGGGTCGCGTGGAGCTGCGTCGCTAGTTGAGCCGACGCCGGCCGGGGCGGCAGCCCAACCGATCCTCGATCAGTCTGCTGCCGCCATCGATCAGCTCCTGCCAGTCTGCCCGGTCATGGCCCTTGAGTCCGGCCAGTTGCAGCGACCGGTCCAGGGAGGCGGCGAGTCCGGCGGCCAGCAGGCGGCGATGAAACGGCAGTTCGGCCGCGTAGTGAGGCAGGCTGTCCTCGAGGGTGTCGTGCGCATTGAGGCGGTCGCGAAAGGCCGTGTGAAAGGCGGCGAGCGCGGCACTCAGCACCGGGTCTTCGGCGGCCGCCGGGACCGGGTCGACCCGCCAGGTCATGTCCGGGCGCAGTTCGCAGGCGCCGAGGTAGCGGCCGGGATCACGGTGCCGCCATTCGTCCGGTGCGACGAGCGACAGGCGCCAGCGATCCTCACGAAGGTACAGGTGGTAGCGAACGCCGGGCACCGGCCGGAATCCGAACTCGGCGGTAAGCACCAGGGCCGACGCGAAGTAATCGCCGACGAGCTCGCGGGCCGGCTTGGGCCGGACCGTCGTCGGGCGGTGTGCCTGCCAGGCGGCGAGCACCGGCACCAGACCCTTGCCTTGTGGATTCCCCTGCGCCATGGCGTCTACCTGCTGTCGCTTTGCAGCGATACGACGCGGCCGGCGCCGCAGATCAACGGTCCGGGGCGACGCGCACCGTGCGGGCCGCTGGCAGGCGCCGTCCGCTGCCTGTACTCTCTCGTCCAGCAGTGCGTGGCCGGGGAGGGCATAAATGGAAATTGCGGTATTGGGTGCCGGTGCCGGCGGTACGGCGACGGCGTTCGATTGCGCCGCGCACGGCCACTCGGTCCGTCTGTTCGATTTTCCGCACTTTCGCGACAACGTGTCGGCGATCGCGCGCGAGGGCGGCATTCGTTCAGAAGGCGAACTGGAGGGTTTCCAGACCCTGTCCGTAATCAGCCACGAGCTCGACCCGGTCATCGACGGCGCCGAGCTGATCTACGTGGTCGGCCCCGCCTACAGCATCGAGCACTTCGGCAGGATCCTGCAGGGCAAGCTGACGTCCGGGCAGACCGTCGTCGTGACACCGGGCTCCACCGGGGGTGCGCTGGCGCTGAAACAGTCGATGGGCCTGGCGATCGACGATCACGGCATCACGATCGCGGAGACGGCGACATTGCACTACGCGGTGCGGATCACCCGGCCGGCTCACATCCGCGTATTCCTGAAACTGCGAGCCGGCAACCTGCTGGCGTGCCTGCCCGGTGACCGGGTAGACGCGGTGGTGGCCAAGGTTGCCGGGGTATACCCCGGGATGGAGCCGGCGCCGAGCGTGCTGCAGACCAGCCTGCAGAACGCCAACCCGGTGATCCACCCGGCGGTCACACTCGCCAATGCGGCGCGCATCGAGGGCACCGGCGGCGATTTCCTGTTCTACGAGGACGGGGTCAGCGATGCGGTCGGCAACCTGATCGAGGCGGTCGATCGCGAACGGATCGCGATCGGCGCGGCGCTCGGCATCACCGTGCAGCCCGACCCGGTGATGGGTATCCGCCAGGGCTACATGGTCGCCGAGAATTACGGCCTGGCCTACCGCGAGGCCCCGGGCTTCCGGAGTATCCGCGCCCAGCCTGCGCTCGACCACCGCTACCTGAACGAAGACGTCGGCTATGGCCTCGTATTCTTTTCCCGCCTGGCGCGGCAGGTCGGGGTGGCCACGCCGACCATCGATTCGATCATCCACCTCGCCTCGGTGCTGATGAAGCGCGACTACGCGGCCGAGGCCCTGCGCACGCCCGAGTCGCTGGGCATCGGCGCGCTGTCCGCGGCCCAGCTCGCGGCCCTGTGAGAACCCAGCAATGAGCAACAAGCACCGCAAAGTTCTGCAGTCGATCTACGCCGAACCGGTGAGCGGCAACATCCACTGGCGCGAGGTCGAGTCGCTGCTCAGGCATCTCGGCGTCGAAACGATCTCGTCGCACGGCAACAACCTGCACCTGAAGCTGAACCGGCACGAGGGCATGCTGCACAAACCGCATCACAGCAGCGCCTGCAGCAAGCAGGAGGTCCGCCACCTGCGCGGGTTCCTGGCCGCGGCCGGCGTGACCCTGGCGTCCTACGAGGGCAACGGCTGAGGCTTCAGTGCCGGTGCACCCGCACCGGCATCGCGCTGTAGCCGCGTACGAAGTTGGACTGCACGCGGACCGGCTCGTCGACCACCTCGACGTGGTGGAAGCGCGCGAGGATCTCCTCCCAGAGTATGCGAATCTGCATCTCGGCCAGGCGATTGCCCATGCAGCGGTGAATGCCGAAGCCGAAGGACAGGTGATGACGCGGGTTGGCGCGATCGATGACGAAGTCGTCGGCGCGGTCGATCGCCGACTCGTCGCGGTTGCCCGACAGGTACCACATCACGACTTTCTCGCCGGCGCGAATCGACTTGCCGCCGAACTCGACGTCTTCGGTGGCCGTCCGGCGCATGTGCATCAGCGGCGTCTGCCAGCGGATGATTTCCGAGACCATCGACGGAATCAGGCCGGGATCGGCGCGCAGCTTGTCGTACTCGCCCGGGTTCTGGTTCAGGGCCAGTACGCCACCGGTGATCGAATTGCGCGTCGTGTCGTTGCCGCCGACGATCAGCAGCAACAGGTTGCCGAGGTACTCCGCGGGCCGCTCGACCATGTCCGCCGTGTCGTCGTTCGCCTGCAGCAGTGAGATCAGGTCGAAGCCGCCGGTCGGATTGGCCTTGCGCTCGTGCCACAGGGTCGTGAAGCGCTCGGCGCACTCGCGCAGGCCATTGACGCGCTCTTCCTGGGTGCAGCAGCCGCCGGTCAGTTCCGGCGTGGCGACGGCGATATCCGACCAGTAGGTCAGCTTCTGCCGCTCTTCGAACGGAAAGTCGAACAGGGTCGCGAGCATCTGCGTGGTCAGGTTGATCGACACGCGCCCGACCCAGTCGAACGGCTCGTCGTCCGGGAGACCGTCGAGAATCTCGCGGACCCGCGCGCGGATCAGGCCCTCGAACTGCGCCAGGTTCCGCGGCGCGACCACCGGCTGCACCGCGCGCCGCTGCAGGTCGTGGCGCGGCGGGTCCATGTTGATGAAGCTCTCCAGCGGCAGCTCCTCGACCACGTCGCCGATGATGATGAACGGCTCGGACGAGAACACCCGGTGGTTGGTGTCCACGGCCATGATGTCGTCGAAGCGGGTGACGGACCAATAGGGCCCGAAGGGGCTGTCCGGCGTGAAGTGCACCGGGTCCTCGGCGCGCAGGCGGGCAAAGTAGGGTCGCCAGGCATCCGTGGCGTAGAGGCGCGGATCGCTTACGTCGAGGTCGGCCAGCGCAGCGCTGGCGGGATCCGGCAGGGGCTGGGCTGGGCTCATCGTGTCAGGCTCCGTTCACATCTGGAATTCGGGGAGGCGCACGACGAGTCCGTCGAGATCCTCGCGGATCTCGATCTGGCAGCTAAGGCGTGAACCCTCGGCGCGATCGGGGCGCATCGACAGCATGCCGTCCTCCTGGGGGCTCGGAGTCCCGGTGCGATCGCGCCAGGCGGCGTCGACGAAGCAGTGACAGGTGCCGCAGGCGCAGGCACCGCCGCAGTCGGCGTCGATACCCGGGACACCGTTCTGCAGGGCGTTTTCCATCAGCGACTTGCCGGTCTCGGCCTCGATCGTGTACGGCTCGCCACTGAAGTCGATCAGGGTGACTGTGGGCATCCATTCCTCCGAATCGACCCGCTGGACAGACCCAATATGGCGCGGCTCAGGGCACTTGTCGACCGCTGTCGCAACTCTTGCATTGCCGCGGACGGATCGTTAGCCTCGATCGCTCGCCCGAATTCGGGGTCAACAGGGAGACCGGCTGGTGGGGAATGAGAGGCATCATTGGGGGCGCCTGCAGGGTCAGGACGATGAGAACGCACAGCGCGAGCTGGCGGCACGGGACCCCGGGGCCTACCACGGCGACATCGCCGCCTCCGAGCTGCACTGGTACGACGGCGCCGACGACGTCTGGCTGAACCGTGACCCCGGCAGCGGCGCCTGGTCGGGCCTGTCGGCGGCCTCCGGGGCGGCGGTCGACGTGGGGGTTCGTGAGC
>CAZOUC010000294.1:0-4122 GCA_964582825.1 uncultured Enterobacteriaceae bacterium
GCGACCCGCCGCAGCTCGGCGAGGACGTCGCGGTCACCTACCGCGAGCGCCTGCAGCGCGAACTCGACATCATCCTGCAGATGGGCTACCCCGGGTACTTCCTGATCGTCATGGATTTCATCCGCTGGGCCAAGCAGAACGGGGTGCCGGTGGGGCCGGGCCGCGGTTCCGGCGCCGGCTCGCTGGTCGCCTACGCGCTGGAGATCACCGACATCGATCCGCTGGGACACGACCTGCTGTTCGAGCGCTTCCTGAATCCGGAGCGGGTGTCGATGCCCGACTTCGACGTCGACTTCTGCATGGAAGGCCGCGACCGCGTGATCGCCTACGTCGCCGACACCTACGGTCACGATGCCGTCTCGCAGATCATCACCTTCGGCACGATGGCCGCCAAGGCCGTGGTGCGCGACGTCGCGCGGGTGCTGGGCAAGCCCTACGGCCTGGCCGACAAGTTGTCGAAACTGATTCCGTTCGAGGTCGGCATGACCCTGAGCAAGGCGATGGAGCGTGAGACGGCGCTGCAGGAATTCGTCGCCGAGAACGACGAGGCGGCCGAAATCCTCGACATGGCCTACAAGCTCGAAGGCATCGCCCGCAACGTCGGCAAGCACGCCGGCGGCGTCGTCATCGCGCCGACCACGCTGACCGACTTCGTGCCGCTGTACCGCGACGACAGCGGTGGCGGTATCGTGACCCAGTTCGACAAGGACGACGTCGAGCGCGCCGGGCTGGTCAAGTTCGACTTTCTGGGCCTGCGGACGCTGACGATCATCGACTGGGCCGTCGAGATTCTCGACCGGCGCCGCCGTGCGGCGGGCGAGGCGCCGGTCGACGTTGCACATCTCGAGATGACCGATGAGGCGGTTTACCGTCTGCTGCAGTCGGGCGAGACCACCGCCGTGTTCCAGCTTGAATCCCGCGGCATGAAGGAGCTGATCAAGCGTCTCAAGCCGAGCAGCTTCGAGGATATCGTGGCCATCCTGGCGCTGTTCCGGCCCGGCCCGCTGCAGTCCGGCATGGTCGACGACTTCATCGACCGCAAGCATGGCCGCGCTCGCGTGACCTACCTGCATCCGGCGCTCGAACCGATCCTCGAGAACACCTACGGCGTGATCCTCTACCAGGAACAGGTCATGCAGATCGCCCAGACCCTGGCCGGGTACACGCTGGGCGGCGCCGACCTGCTGCGGCGGGCGATGGGCAAGAAGAAGCCGGAAGAAATGGCCAAGCAGCGCGAGGTGTTCATGAACGGCGCCCGCGCCAACGACATCGACCCCGACGTCGCCGGCGCGATCTTCGACCTGATGGAGAAATTCGCCGGCTACGGCTTCAACAAGTCGCACACGGCCGCCTACGCGCTGGTCTCTTACCAGACGGCCTGGCTCAAGACGCACTACCCGGCGGAGTTCATGGCCGCCGTGCTCAGTTCCGAGATGCACAACACCGACAAGGTCGTCGAGCTGGTCGAGGAGTGCCGGGCAATGGGGCTCGAACTGGTGCTGCCCGACGTCAACGTGTCCGAGTTCCGCTTCACCGTCGACACCGCCGGTCGCATCGTCTATGGCCTCGGTGCGATCCGGGGCATCGGCGAGGGCGCCGTCGAGTCGATCGTCCAGGAGCGCGAGGCCGCCGGCGCCTATTCGGACCTTTTCGAGTTCTGCCGCCGGGTCGATTCGCGTCGCGTCAACCGGCGCGTGCTCGAGGCCCTGCTGCGCTGCGGCGCGCTCGACCAGCTCGGCGCCGAACGGGAGGTGCTGATGGCGGCTCTCGACGAGGCGATCCGCGCCGCGGAGCAGCAGGCCCACAACGAAGACATCGGCATGACCGACCTGTTCGGGGACGTGGCGGCCGGCGACGGGACCGACCTGTACGCGGATTTTCGCGGCACCGCGGTCTGGAGTGCCCGCGAGCGCCTGCGCGGTGAAAAGGAGACCCTCGGCCTGTACGTGACCGGCCACCCCTTCGACGAGTACGCGGCCGAGCTGGCGCGGATCTGCCCGGGGCGCATCGCCGCGCTGCGCCCGGACAGCAAGAACCAGCGGATTGCCGGCCTGGTCATGAACTTCCGTACCATGCGCAGCCGGCGCGGCGACGACATCGCTTTCGTCACGCTGGACGACCGCAGTGGCCGGATCGAGGTGGCCTTGTTCGCCGAGACTTACCGGCAGTGCCGGGAGCACCTGGCCCGCGACAGCATCCTGATCGTCAGCGGCGTCGTCTCCGAGGACGATTTCTCCGGCGGCCTGAAGATGCGCGCGGGCGAGGTGCTGACCCTGGCGGAGGCACGCCGCCGTTACCTGCGCGCCATACGTCTGGAGCTGGCGGACCGGGAAATCGACGAGCGCGCCTTGCGCGCCCTGGCTGAGCTGCTCGACCGCAGCGCGCAGGGTTGCCCGGTGCGCGTCCTGTACCGGCGCAGCGACGCCCGCGCCGAGATCAGTCTTGGCGACGACTGGCGCTGCGCCACCACGGACGAGTCCCTGCAGCGCATCCGCGATCGCTTCGGCGCCGACCGGGTCGAGCTCGACTACGCCGACCTGGCCGGCACCTGACACGCAGCCTGCTCCCGGGCGCCCGGATTGCCGGAAGGCGCCGGTCGCGGGACTCTGCCGTAGCCCCGGGCGGGACGGGCTGCTAAGCTACGTGGCCACTTTCAGGGAAGCACCGCCGTCGCATGAACCCGAACTTTCTCGACTTCGAACAACCGATCGCCGAACTCGAAGCCAAGATCGAGGAACTGCAGTACGTCGGCAATGACAACGACCTGAACGTCAGCGAGGAAGTCCAGGCGCTGCGCCAGAAGAGCAACCGCCTGACCGAGAAGATGTTTTCCGGCCTGACCCCCTGGCAGGTCGTCAAGGTGGCGCGCCACCCGCAGCGGCCCTACACCCTGGATTACATCCCGCGGCTGTTCAGCGATTTCGACGAGCTGCACGGCGACCGCCACTTCCGCGACGATCCGGCGATCGTCGGCGGCCTGGCACGACTCGACGGCCAGCCGGTGATGGTGATCGGTCAGGAGAAGGGCCGCAGCGTCAACGACAAGGTGCAGCGCAACTTCGGCATGCCCAAGCCCGAGGGCTACCGCAAGGCGAAGCGCCTGATGGAACTGGCCGAGCGCTTCGGCCTGCCCGTGATCACCCTGATCGATACCCCGGGCGCCTATCCGGGCATCGATTCCGAAGAGCGCGGCATCAGCGAGGCGATCGCCGAAAACCTCGCGGTCATGTCGCGCCTGCGCACGCCTATCGTCTGCGTGGTGATCGGCGAGGGCAGCTCCGGCGGCGCTCTGGGCATCGGCGTCGGGGATCACCTGGCGATGCTGCAATACGCCACCTACTTCGTCATCTCGCCCGAGGGTTGTGCAAACATCATCTGGAAGACCTCGGACAAGGCGCCGGAAGCGGCCGAAGCGATGGGGCTGACTTCCAGCGTGCTCGAGCAGCTCGGCATCGTCGACGCGACCATTCCCGAGCCGCTCGGCGGGGCGCACCGCGACCCGGAGCTGGCCGCGCAGCGGGTGCGCGAGCACCTGATCCAGGAACTGGCCCGGCTGCGCGCGCTTGATCTCGACGAGATGCTCGAGACCCGCTACCGCCGTCTGATGTCCTACGGCAACGACTGATTTCACCGCTATGATCGATGGCGTCGCCCTGCGTCGCTGGCTGCACGCCGCGGCGCCGGACGCGCGGCGCTGGTGCGTGGCGTACAGCGGCGGCGTCGACAGTCATGTCCTGCTGCAGCTGCTGGCCGGCGGCGCGGAGCCGGGCGACCCGGCGCTGTCGGCGCTGCACGTGAATCACGGCCTGCACGCGCAGGCGACCGCCTGGCAGAGCCACTGCCAGGCGGTGTGCGACCGCCTGCAGCTGCCGCTCGAGTGCCTTTCGGTGCGTGTCGAGAGGCGCCCCCGCGTCGGCCTCGAGCGTGCCGCGCGCGATGCCCGCTACGAGGCATTCGCCCGAGCTATCGGCCACGGTGACGTGCTGCTGATGGCGCACCACCAGGACGACCAGGCTGAGACGGTGCTGCTGCGCCTGCTGCGCGGCGCCGGCCCGGACGGGCTCGCCGGCATCCCTGCGTCGCGAGCGCTCGGCGCCGGTCGACTGCTGCGGCCCCTGCTGG
>CAZOUC010000295.1:0-2556 GCA_964582825.1 uncultured Enterobacteriaceae bacterium
GGCATCGCCGTCGCCCGGTTCGCCGCCGAAGTTCGACCCCACGGCGATGATGCCCTGCGGTCCGCTGACGTTGAGCGTCGTGCCGGCACCGGCGACGTTCAGTACACCGCTGCTGTTGCCGCCGCGACCGATGTTGACCCCGGAATTGAGTCCTGTGCCGGCGATGTCGACCGTGGCGCCATCGAGGATGTCGACGGATCCCGTGGCCGCATCGACGCCGTTGCGCGACACGCCGATCACGAGTGCCGCGGCGTCGATTGATTCGATGACCAGTGACGTGTCGGCGCCCTGGACGACAAGGGAACCGCTGCCCGCCAGGCCGCCGCCGGACGCACCTACGGTGGCGCCATCGCCGAGCAGGCCCAGGCCGCCGCTCAGGTCCTGCACGGTCACGGTGGCGCCGTTCTGGATCGTCAGGCTGCCGGTGCCCTGGTCGCCGACCGTCAGGCGAACCTCGGGCAGATCGGTGTTCGGCCCGATCAGGACCGTGGCGTCGTCGATCAGTCCGATCCCGGTGCCGCCCTGGGCGCCGAGCAGGAGACCGCTGCCGACGAAACCGGTATCGGTGCCGCCGCCGATCAGCAGCTGGGCGCTGTCCGTCACGTCGAGGGTGCCGGTGCTGCCTTGCCCGATCACCAGTTCATCGCCAAAGCTGGCCACGGTGCCCGCGCCGGTAAAGGTCAGCGCGCTCGACGACCCGGCGCCGCGCGAGCTGTACAGGGCCTGTGCGCTGAGGCTGCCGCCGCTCTGCAGGTTGATCGTGGCGTCGGTATTCTCGCCGGCGCCTGCGACGATGACGGTCTCGACGTTGACGGCACCGGAATCCTCGATCGTGACGACGGCGACCCCGTTGTCGAACTCCGCGAAGTTGTTGCCGAGAATCATGCTGAAGACGTTGAACTGCGAGCCGTCGCCGCGCACCTCCAGGAAGCCCCGGCTGATCGGATTCGGGTCGTTGAAGCTGCCCTGGGCGAATGCGGATCGACCGCCGTTGACGACCCCGCCGTTCTCGATGACGAGGCGCCCCGTGGAATCGGCAAGCGGCGTCCCGCTGACATTCGCGGTGCCGACGATGATGCCGTCGGCGGCATCGAGACGACTGCCGGGACCGGATACTGTCAACAGGGCGTCGGATCCGGAAAACGCGCCGATTTGAATGAGGCAGCTGGCCGGGCCGCAACCGACCGGGTCGCCTGCCAAGACGACGGCGCCGTCGACAATCGAGGCGGAGCTGGTGCCGCTCAGCCGCAGACGGTCGCTGGTGCCGAGCAGTTCGACTTCGGTGCCGGCACCGCTGATCACCAGGACGCTGCCGGTCGAGTTGAGGTCGGTATAGACGCCGCCTGCCTGCACAAAGGACCCGCCGTCAACGGCCAGGCTCGACAGGTCGCCGATGACGATCAGGTCGGACACCGGGACCAGCAGATCGCCGTCGGTGGCCGTTACCGGGCCATCGTCGGCCGGGTCGCCCCCGACGGTCTCGACCGATCCGATCGGCGTGACGTCAGAACGGACAGGTGATGCAGCGGCTACAATCGCGCAGACGATCCAGTGCCGCCATCCGAATCGAAATCCAGCTGTGCCCATGGCGCTCCCCGGTATCCCTTCGTACTGCTGCAACAGAGACACCAGGCGTACTGCTGGCCGACGTGCCCTTGGCGCCGGATAGATTATCGAGACCGTTTCAATGCCGCAATCCTGTGCCGGCGGCGCACAGGACGGCGATGTCTCCCGCTGCGGGTGCTTCCATGCCCCGTGGGTTCACGGACCGGCGAAGGACTCCTCGGAGAAGACACCGGGGAGAAGATCGCAATGTTCATCGATGCCAGCCAGAGAGTCCGGGCATCGAGGCAATTCCCACGTTTTGTTGTGCCTGCGCAAATCGGGTCGGGACCTGTCCGGGTATCGTAGATGCAGGGAACGGTTTTCCAATCGCGGAGGCTGATCGATCGGTACGACACGGGCCTTATTCGCGTCACTGTGCTCGAGCGAGGGGTGGGCGATGAACGTAATGGCTGAACGAGACCATCCAATCCGTCGGTATACTCCGGCGTTCTTCCTTCTGGCCGTGTGCCTGGCGCTGACGCCACTCACGGTGCCGGCAAGCGATTCCAGTTTTCAGCAAGACCTGAAACGCGTCGACGCGGCCCTGCAGACCAATCCGACCGGGGCGCTTCGGCAGTCGCTGGAGTCCTGCGCGTCGCAGCGCAACCAGGCGGTCGAACTGTACCGCCGGGGCCTGACTGACCAGGCCCAGGCCTGTCTCGACTACTGCTTCGAGTCGCTGCGGATTTCCCGGACCGGGCCGGTGGACGACGGTGCGGCAGCGCGCGAAGCGGCCCTGCGCGCCAAGGCCGCGAAGACCTACGAGCAGGCGATGACACTGACGCCCAGCGCCGACCACGGCGCCGCCCTCTACGAGGCCTGCGTTGCCTGCCACGGAACCGATGGTGCCGGCAGCAAGAGCAGCATTCCGCACATTGCCGGTCAGCACCACCGCGTCGTCGTCAAGCAACTGGCGGACTTCCGCGCCGGTGTCCGCGATTCCGGACTGAT
>CAZOUC010000295.1:2566-4121 GCA_964582825.1 uncultured Enterobacteriaceae bacterium
GGCGCCCTACGCCTGTGCCGAGGTCCTCGAGGACGCGCAGGCCATGGTCGATGTTGCCGCCCACGTTGCAAACATTCCGGGTGGTGATGACAACGGTCAGGGTCCGGGCAAGCGGCTGCAGCTGGGCGAGAGCCTCTACACGGCGCACTGCAGCAGCTGTCACGGCAGCTCCGGACAGGGCAGCGATGCCGACGGGGTGCCGCGGCTTCAGGACCAGCACTACCGGTACCTGCTGCGCCAGTTCCAACACATTCGTGACGGCAAACGCGGGAATGCCGACGCCGACATGATGGCTCACGCCGGCAAGGTCGCCGATGCCGATGTGAAGGCCGTGCTCGACTACGTGTCCCGGCTGTAGGCCTTGCGCGGCCAGGGCGTGAAGTGATTCACTCGATCGCTCGTTGCCGCGCCACCGACCTGCGCCGCGCCGGCGGCGCTGTTGCGCGCGCCGGGCGCCGCGGGTCCGGCAGGAATACCGACGGGTCTGAACGACACGCGAGAGTATCGAGATGAGCTTTGCTTGGCGATCACCGACATGAACGGCTCGCAGGCCGTCTCGCTGCGTGAAATCGACGCGAGCAGTTGTCGTGCCATCTGCAAGCTGGACGTGGCGGACCGCCAGAGGGGATTCGTCGCGCCCAACGCGGTCTCGATTGCGGAAGCGTACTTCGAGGAAAAGGCCTGGTTTCGCGGCATCTACGCAGACGACACGCCGGTTGGCTTTGCGATGCTGTCGGTCGACGAAGTCGAGGCCGAGTACTATCTCTGGCGATTCATGATTGACCACCGGTACCAGGGGAAAGGGTACGGGCGCGCCGCATTGCAGCTGTTGATCGACCATGTCCGCACACTCCCGAACGCGACGGCGTTCCTGACCTCGGTGGTGCAGGGTGACGGGGGCCCACAAGCGTTTTACGAGCGACTCGGTTTTCGTTTGACCGGCGAAATCGACGACGGCGAAGCCGTCATGCGGCTGGCGCTGACCTGACGAACTCCCGGAGTGCGACCACGGCCCCGGACACATCGAGGACGGCGGGCCTCGACAAGGCGCATGGGCCCCCGGCTAGGGTCTGAAGTAACTCACACGGTTGCTCGTGGCCGCGCCGCCGACCTGCGCCGCGCCGGCGATGACGTAGATTCCCTTGCCGACGGCCACGGCGCCCAGGCCATGCCGTGGCAGCGGCATCGGCGCAAGGGCGCTCCAGCGGTCCGTGCCGGGGTCGTAGACCCAGGACTCCTCGTGCACGCCGCCGTCGCCCTCGAAGTACTCACCGCCGAACACGTACAGGCGGCCGTCGAGCGCAGCGGCCGCCAGGCCGCCCTGGGCGCTCGGCATCGGCGCGAGGGTTCGCCAGGCGCCCGTGGCCGGGTCGAACACCTCGGCGGCGCTGCGGTTGCCGTCGCCGACCACCCGGCCGCCGACCACGTACAGCCTGCCGTCGATCACCGCGCCGGCAGCACTGTTGCGCGCGCTGGGCGCCGCGGGTCCGGCAGTGACCGCACCGGTGGCCGGGTCGAAGATCTGCACGCGGTCGATGTCGCCCCGGTCGGTCCA
>CAZOUC010000296.1:0-4104 GCA_964582825.1 uncultured Enterobacteriaceae bacterium
GCTGCTGCTCCCGTTTCCGCTTTTGGCCCTGGTGCTCGGCCCGGCCCGCACCGGTGCGGCCTGGCTGGCGCTGCCGTACTGCGCCTGGCTCGCCTGGCGCTTCTCGCAGATCCCGGGTCCCCGGGCCATGAACCGGCAACTGGTGCGCACCGCCCAGGCGCAGCTGCTGTTCGGCGGGCTGCTGGCGGCGACGCTGCTATTCGGCCCGGCCTGATGGCGCGACTGCGAACGGCAAACGGAACCCGGCATCGGTGATCGGTAAGCTGCTGCCGCTGGGGCTGGCCTTCATCATGTTCAGCCTCGGCCTGGGCCTGCGCCTGGACGACTTCCGGCGCGCGCTGGCGCGGCCCCTGGCGCTGGCGCTCGGCCTGCTCGCGCAGCTTGTGCTGCTGCCGCTGACCGCCCTTGCCATCGTGGTGCTGCTCGGGCTCGAACCGGGCTCTGCGGTGGGCCTGATGATCCTGGCCGCCTGTCCCGGCGGCGTGACGGCCGGCATGGTGACCTTCCTGGCGCGCGGCGACACGGCCCTGTCGATCTCGCTGTCGGCGCTGACCAGCCTCGCCGCGTTCGTCACGGTCCCGTTGATTGTCGGTGCCAGCCTGACCGGGTTTCTCGGCGCGACCGAAGCCGTGGCGGTGCCGGTCGGACAGCTGGTCGTCGGCTTGCTGCTGGTTACGGTGCTGCCGGTCGGTCTCGGCCTGTGGCTCGGCGAGAGCGGGCGCGTATCGGCGGCGCGCTGCCGCGCCGTGCAGCGTGCCGCGACCGTGCTGTTCGTGCTGATCGTGCTGTACACCTTCATCGACCAGTGGCCGGCGGTGCGGGCGCACTTCCCGGCGGTCGGACTCGCCTGCCTGCTGCTCAACCTGCTGACGATGGCGACCGGCACGGCGCTCGGCGCCGTCGCGCGGCTGCCGGCGGCATCCCGCGTTGCCCTGGCGATGGAATGCGGGATGCAGAACAGCGCGCTGGGTATCACGCTCGCGATCAGCCTGCTGGCGCGGCCGGACCTCGCGGTGCCCTGTGTCATCTACGCGATGCTGATGAACCTCAGTGCGTTCGCGGTCATCGGCGGGCGCCGTGTCGCCACCGCCGCACGGCCGCCTCAGCGTTCGCGCCAGTAGATGATGCGGTCGTTGCCGCGAAAACGACCGAAGGTCGCCGTCGCCGGCAGCGGGTCGTCGTCGAACAGGCCGTCCGCATCCCAGTCGAAGCGCAGCCACGGGTGGGTGGACAGGTCCAGTTCGATGCGCGTCTCACCGGTATTGCCGGCCCCCGGGGGCGTCAGGACCAGGCCCGCCTCACCGGCGCGCAGCAGGAACTGGCCGCCGTTCGGCCAGCCGACGCCGGGTGTCGCGCTGCCGCCTCCGACCGGTATCGGGTCACCGAGGCCGCCGCCGCGCTGAAAGCTCAGCGCCCCGGCAGGCAGTGCCGTACAGTCCGCAAGGGGCGCGCCGTCGTCGGGGTTCTGCACAAAGCGCAGGCCGTTCCAGTACTCGCTCAGCAAGGGCACGCCCAGAATCTGGGTTTCCGGCCCGTAGGCGTTGAGCACCCGTGCCCGGCCGAAGCGAAACGCCCCCGGTGCGCCGACGCGCCGCACGCTGCAGCTGCCGTCGAGGCTGCAGTCACCGCTGGCGGCAGGCGCCATGTCCAGTTCGCGTGGCGTCCGGCCATCGGCCTCACCGACCAGTGACAGTCCAAGCTGCAGCTGGTCGAACGGGCCGTCGACGGTGGCGGAGCGATTGAACGTGGCCTGTGTGTCGACAAAGCTGCCGCTGGCGGCGGGCAGCGCGTAGGCGCCCTCCCGCCAGCTGCCCGGTGCGACGACCAGGCGCCCGCCGCGATCCACGCCGTCGTCGGCGTCCTCGGCGTGGTAGAGCACCAGCGGTGTGGCGTAGCCGAGCGACTCGTCGTAATTGCGCGTCAGCGCGTCGAAAGCGTTGCGGGCTTCGAGGCGATAGCTCACGGTGAGCTGTGGCGCGCCCATGTACGTGTGGGGGCCGCTGGCGCAGGCCGGCGTGACGCTGTCGCCGGACAGGTCGAACCAGGCCGGGTAGAAACGTCCGATGAACGGACTGCGACCCGCGACGTCGACGCCGCCGGTGCCGAGGTAGTCGCCGGTGGAGGCGTCCAGTGTGATGCTGCCGACCTCGTCGTAGCTCAGGGCCGGGCTCAGCGCGCGGCCGCCCCCGAAATCCGCCGCGGCCAGTACGGGAGCGGCCGGCAACAGGCTGCCCGCGACGCCGCTCACCGGTGTCGTGGCGGCCAGGTCGAGCGCCACATCGGCGGCAAACGCCGGCGTGACAGGATTGTCGGTGAGCACGGCTGCGGGGTCAGGCAGGCCGTCGTCATCGGCGTCGTCCGCGACCTCGTGGACCACGGCGCTCAGCTCGGTGACGAAGGCTTCGCCGGCTGCCACGAAGCCGGCCCCGCCCGCCTCGTTGCCGCCCGGGTTGGCCGTCGCCGGCGCGGCGACCGACTCGATGCGCGTGAAGGCCAGCGCGAACGGCCGTACGGTGAGCGTCGACGCGTCGCTGAACAGGGTCACGCCGTCGGCGAACAGGCCGCTCATGTCGGCCAGCTGCGGCGCGTACTTGCCGACGTCGTCGGTGCCGAGCTCGAACTCGGCGACGCCGGCGGTGAACGCGAGGCTGACGTTGTCGCCCGGCGGCATGGTGCTCGGCAGCGGCGCGGCGCCGATGCGCGGCGCGGTGCCGCCCGGGTCGGCTACGTCGCGGGAGATCCAGGCGCGCAGGGCACGGGTGCCGCCATAGCCGGTTGCGATGCCGCAATCGGGCGGCGTCTGGCTGTTGTCGCGGCGCAGCAGACTGGCGCGGAAGCGGTGGTTGCGGCCCGCGACCGCCACGTTGCTGCCGGCGAGGCCGTCGACGTCCTCGATCACGAACACGTTGTCGCGAAATGCGATCGTCGGCGAGCTGCCGCTGATGCCCGGCAACGAGTCCTCGACGGTCACCACGAGGTCGTCGGCGCTCTGGTTGCTGAGCGCCAGGATCACCTGGCCGGCATCGGCGAGGTCGAAGCGGTAGCTGGCGCTGCCGTCATCGGCGTTGTGCGGATCCGGTGTCAGGCTGCCGGTGCCGGTCAGCACGGACCAGTTGCCGCGACCGCTCGAGGTGCGCAGTTCTATGCTGCCCGCGTAGTCGCTGAGCAGGGTGCTGCAGCCCGGATCGGCGCAGGCCGACACCGTAATGGCTTTTGCCGCGCAGGTGCTCGCCGCGGTGCTGCCCGGGTCGACGTCGAAACCATCGAGCACCGCGACGGCCGGACACGGGCGCGTCGCGTCCCGGTACTGCACGACCTCCCACCGGTCCAGCGCGGCGCGAAACACGCGGACCTCGTCGATGGCGCCGTCGAAGACTTTCAGTTCGCTGCCGGTGAACAGGTTGCCGATGGTCAGGTCGGCTGCGCTGTCGCGGATTGTCGCGCTGCTTTCGGCATAGACGCCATCGAGCACGCCATCGACGTACAGGCGCACGCGCTGGGACGGCGCCTGGGCGCCGTCGAACACCACGGCGATGTGGCGCCAGGCGCCGGGGCTGAACACCGTAGCAGAGGTAAAGCGGTCGTTGGTGGTGTCGATGTCAACGTAGAGGCGTCCACCACCGCCCTGCAGGAAGAACAGGCCGTAGGCTTCGCTGGCGTCGGGTGCGAAGCGCTTGGACAGGATGCCGAGGGCATTGGTGCCGTTCGAGGGTTCCAGCGAATCCGGGCGGATCCAGGCCATCAGGGTCAGCGCCGCGCTGCCGTCGAGCAGCGGACTGTCGCCAACCGCGACGTAGTCGTCCTGTCCGTCGAACTGGCCATACCGGCAGGTGCCGGGATCACCGGCGATCGCCGGGTCGACGCCGATCGGGACGGCGCCGTTTATCGCGCGGCCCGCCAGACCGTTGCCGCTGCTGTCCTCGACTTCGCCGGCGCTGCCGTTCCAGGTCCCTTCATCGAGGCGCCACTCGGCGATCGGCAGGGCCGCCGAGCGGGCCGTGAAGGCGCGATCGAACACCAGCACGCCGATGTCCTCGGTGGTGTGGCTGCGATCGTCGTCATCGGTGACGTCCTCGTCGACCAGCAGGCCGATCGCGTCCGGCT
>CAZOUC010000297.1:0-4098 GCA_964582825.1 uncultured Enterobacteriaceae bacterium
CTGCGCCCGGATCCGCACCTGCCGTACCAGCTCTACGCCCGCGATTCTTCGGTGATGACGCCGTGGGGGCCGGTCATCACGCAGATGTACAGCCCCTGGCGCCGTGCCGAATGGCTGGAAGTGCTGCAGTTCTACCGGGACCGCGACATCCCGCTGTACGACGTGATCACCGCCGGAACCCTCGAGGGCGGCGATTTCATGGTGCTCGAACCCGGCGCGGTGCTGTGCGGCGTCAGCGGGGAACGCACCAGCTCAGCGGGACTCGACCAGATGCGCGGCTGGATCGAGGCGGAAGGCTGGGAGTTCAAGGCCTACGAATTCGATCCGTACTTTCTGCACATCGACGTGCTGGTGGCCATGCTGGCCGAGAAGCTCGCCGCCGTGTGCACGCAGGCCGTCGAGGACGAACTGCTCGACTGGTTCAGGGGGCGCGGCATCGAGATCATCGACATCTCGTACCGGAGCGTCCTCGAGCTCGGCGTCAACGTCGTCGCGCTCGGCCGCGAACGCGTACTCGTTCCCGAAGCCGCTACGGAACTGGCGGAGAAATGCCGGGCCCACGGCCTGACGGTGTTCAGCCCGGACCTGTCGATGTTCACCAGCGGCGGCGGCGGCGTGCACTGCATGAGCCAGCCGCTGCGGCGCGAGCCGGCCTGAGCGGAGCCGCCTCGCTTCGGCGCCGGATGCCCCCACCACCAGGAGAATCTGCTGATGGATCTGTTCGAGGAGAAGGCCCGGGACTGGGACACGCGGCCCGGGCCGGCGAGAATCTCCGAGGGGTTCTACCGCTCGCTGTGCGAACGCGTCGATCTGTCGACGGTCGCCCGCGTGCTCGACTTCGGAGCAGGCACCGGCCTGGTCGCCGCGCGGCTCGCACCCCGGGTCGAACGCATCCTGGCCGTCGACGTGTCCCGGGCGATGCTGGACCAGCTGGTCCGCAAACCCGAGCTGCAAGGCAGGGTCGTCGCCGTCTGCCAGGACATTCTCGACGAGCCGCTCGACGAACGCGTCGACCTGGTCGTCAGCGCGATGGCCATGCACCACGTCGAGGACACCGACGCCCTGCTGCGCAGCCTGTACGCGCACCTGGTGCCCGGCGGGCACCTCGCCCTGGCCGATCTCGACGCCGAGGACGGCAGCTTTCACGCTCCGGGCACCGAGGGCATCTACCACCACGGCTTCGACCGGGACACACTGCGCGCGCGGGCCGAGCGGGCCGGCTTCGAGAACGTGACCTTCGCTACCGCCTGCGTGGTCGAGAAAGAGGACCGTACCTACCCGGTGTTTCTGCTCACGGCAACGCGGCCCCGCTGAACGCAGTCGCGGCTCAGGCGTCGGCCACGCCGGCACGCGCCAGCATCGCGTGCAGCAGCACGTTGGCGCCGGCCTCGGCCTGCCCTGCGGTGATCGATTCCGCTTCGTTGTGGCTGATGCCGTCTTTGCACGGCACGAAGATCATGCTGACCGGCGCGACCCGGGCGACGTTGCAGGCGTCGTGTCCGGCACCGGAAACGAGGGCGCGATGGCTGTAGCCGAGATGCTCGACCGCCTGGCGCACCGCGGCGATGCAGTCGCCGTCGAATTCGACGCCCGGCGCCTCCCAGAAGCACTCGTAGCGGCACGGTAACCCGAGCTCCTCGCAGCTGTGGTGAATCGCCCGTGCCGCTTCGGCCAGCATCGCGTCGTACCGCTCGCGGTGCGGGTGACGCAGGTCGACGGTGAATTCGAGCCGGCCTGGCACCGTGTTGCTGGACCCGGGCTGCGCGTCGATGAAACCGATCGTCACGCGTGCGTCCTCGCCGTGCGCATCGGCGAGCCCGTACAAGGCCGGCAGGATGCGTGCCAGGGCCATCACTGGATCACGGCGCAGACCCATCGGCGTCGGGCCCGCGTGCGCTTCCTGGCCACCGATGACCGCGCGGTGGCGGCTCATGTGCTGCACACCCTCGACGACGCCGATCTCGAGGTCCGCCGCCTCGAGCACGGGGCCCTGCTCGATGTGCAGTTCGAAGGCGGCGTGGACGGGAGCGTGCCGAGCCGGAACCTCACCGAGGTGACCGATGCGCTGCAGTTCTGCTTGCACCGAGACTCCACTCCGGTCCTTGAGCGCCCAGGCGTCTTCCTTCGACATCGCGCCGGACCAGACCGCCGAGCCCATCATCGCGGTGTCGAAGCGGCAGCCTTCTTCATTGGTCCAGACCACGACCTCGAGCGGATGGCGGGTCGTGACGTTCAAGTCGTTCAGGGTTTCGATGACTTCAAGGCCGGCCAACACGCCGTAGATGCCATCGAACTTTCCGCCGCTCGGCTGCGTGTCGAGATGGCTGCCGGTCATGACCGCTGCCGCGTCCGGGGCCGACCCGGCGCGACGGGCGAAGATATTGCCAATCTCATCAATGCGAATCGAACAACCCGCCTCGCGACACCAGCCGATAAACAACTCACGACCGGCCTTGTCCTCGTCGGTCAAGGCCTGGCGATTGCAGCCGCCGGCCGGGGTCGCGCCGTGTTCGGCCATCGCCATCAACCGTGACCACAGGCGATCGCCGTCCACCCGGGCACCGGTCCAGTCCTTCGCCATCGTCGCTCCCCCTGCAGTCGCCGCTCATTGAAACGCGAATCCTATCACTGCCCCAACGCCGCGGATGCCCGCTTGCGCAGCTTGCGAATCGGCATGGACAATGGCGACTCCGCTTGCAGCCGCAGACCCCCGCTATGGACCAGCACCGGATCGACGAACGCGTGTTCGAGCTGTACGACGAATACTGTCACGGCGTGATCGACCGCCGGGAGTTCTTCCGCCGCGCCGCGACCATCGGGGTCGGTGCGACGGCGGCCCTGACCATGGCGCAGGCCATGCTCCCCCGCTACGCCGAGGCGGAGACGGTTTCGTTCAATGACCCGCGCATCACGGCGCGCTACGTCGAGTACCCGTCACCGGGCGGCAACTCCGGGCGGATGCGCGGTTACCTCGTGCAGCCGAAGGCATCGAGCGGCCCGTTCGCGTCGGTACTGGTCGTGCACGAGAACCGCGGTCTCAACCCCTACGTCAGGGACGTCGCCCGCCGAGCGGCGGTCGCAGGCTACCTGGCGCTGGCGCCCGACGCCCTGGCGCCGCTCGGCGGCTACCCGGGCAATGACGACGACGGCCGCGAGATGCAGCGCCAGCTGGACCAGGAGAAGCTGCGCGTCGACATGCTCAACAGCGCCCGCTTCGTCAAGTTTCACGAACTGTCCAGTGGCCGGCTCGGCGTCACCGGCTTTTGCTGGGGTGGCGGCATCTGCAACCACCTCGCGACGGTGATGGGCAGCGACCTGCACGCCGCCGTACCCTACTACGGCGCGGCCGCGCCGACCGAAGACGTACCGAGGATCGAGGCGCCGCTGCAGATCCACGCCGCGGAGGACGACCCGCGCATCAACGCCATGTGGCCGGCGTTCAAGGCGGCTCTCGACGCCTACGGAAAGGACTACGAATACCACGTCTACCCGGGTACCCGGCACGGCTTCCACAACGACTCGACGCCGCGTTACGACGCCGCCGCCGCGGAACTGGCCTGGCGACGCACCCTGGAATTCTTCGCGGAACACCTGGCATGAACCCCGGACCTCGGGGGGCGGCGGTTTGCCGGGCGCGACGAATCCGGCATTGTTCGAGCAACGTAGTGAACGTACGCACCGCGCCATCGGACTTCGGGAATGCCTGAGTGTCTGCTGCTTGAGACCGACACCGCAGTGAACGAATCGCTCCGCCTGCTGCTGTTCGGCAACTCCGCTGCCGGCAAGACCACACTGGCGCAGACCCTGACCGAACGGTACGGCCTCGCCCACCTGGATCTCGATACGATCGCCTGGGACAACGCCGCGACAGGACCGACCCGGCGAGCCCTCGAGGCCTGCGCCGCGGAACTCGACGCCTTCAGCCGGCACAACGACCGTTGGGTGGTCGAGGGCTGTTACGCCGACCTGCTGGCCCTGCTCGCCGGGCACGCCACTGCCTGTGTGTTCCTGAACCCCGGTATCGACGCCTGCCTGGCCCATGCCCGGGCCCGCCCCTGGGAACCGCACAAGTACGCCACCGCGGCCGAACAGGACGCC
>CAZOUC010000298.1:0-4095 GCA_964582825.1 uncultured Enterobacteriaceae bacterium
ACGCAATCCCAGCGCATGGCCGATCGCGAGCGCGGCGAGGGCATTGAGTTCGTTGTGGCGCCCGAGCAGGCCCAGCTCGGTGACGGCCAGCAGGCGCTCCCCGCCGCGTGCGAGGTAGCGGGCTCCCGCGTATTCGACGACTCCGAACTCGTCGGCCCGCGGCACGCCGGCGGTGAAACGCCACTGGCGGGCGGCGCTGTCCGGCAGCGGCCAGGTGGCCGGGTCGTCGGCGTTGCAGACCGTCATCGCGGCACCGCGGTGCACGCGCTGCTTGGCGGCACGGTAGTCGGCGACGCTGTCGTAGCGGTCCAGGTGATCCGGGCACAGGTTCAGGAATGCCGCGATGTGGGCGCGGAACGCGATCACCGTCTGCAGCTGGAAGCTGGATACTTCCAGCACGTACAGGTCCGTGTCATCGTCGAGCAGGTCGAGAGCCGGCGTCCCGAGGTTGCCGCCACTGCGTGCGCGGCGTCCGTCAGCCGAGGCCATCGCCGCGACCAGGCTGGTGACGGTGCTCTTGCCGTTGGTCCCGGTGATCGCGACGATCGGCGCCCTGGCCGCCCGGTAGAACAGCTCGATGTCGCCGAGCAGCTCGGCGCCACGGGCGCGCGCCGCCTGCAGCGGCGCCTGGCGCGGGTCCACGCCCGGGCTGACGATCAACTGGTCGGCCCCGGCCAGTTGCGCCTCACTGAGCTCGCCGCTGTGCACTTCGAGCGTGTCGTCGAGACGCCGCAGCTCGTCGATGCCCGACGGCGCGGGCGACCGGTCGACGACCCGGAACGACAGCCCGAGCCCGTGCAGGTAACGCGCGACCGACAGGCCGGTTGCACCGAGCCCGACGATGACCCGCTCCGCTGCGTCGTGTTTCCGCATCGCCAGCACGCCTCCGTCACCGCAGCTTCAGCGTGGCGAGGCCGAACAGCACCAGCATCACCGTGATGATCCAGAAACGGACGATCACGCGCGGCTCCGGCCAGCCCTTGAGCTCGAAGTGGTGGTGGATCGGCGCCATCCGGAACAGGCGCTTGCCGGTCAGCTTGTAGGACGCGACCTGCAGCATCACCGACACGGTTTCCATGACGAAGATGCCGCCCATGATGAACAGCACGATCTCGTGGCGGACGATGACGGCTATGGCGCCGAGCGCGGCGCCCAGCGCCAGCGCACCGACGTCCCCCATGAAGATCATCGCCGGGTAGGTGTTGAACCAGAGGAAACCGAGCCCGGCGCCGGCCAGGGCCCCGCAGAAAATCACCAGTTCGCCGGCCCCGGGGATGTGCGGAATGTGCAGATAGACGGAAAACTCCGCGTGCCCGGCCAGGTAGGCGATCACACCCAGGGCGCTGCCGACCATCACGCTCGGCAGGATCGCCAGGCCGTCGAGGCCGTCGGTGAGGTTGACCGCGTTGCTCGATCCGACAATCACGAAGTACGCGAACACCACGAAGAAGGGGCCAAGGTCGATGGCGACGTCCTTGAAAAACGGCACGATCAGCGCCGTCTCCGCCGGCAGGGTCGCCGTCACGTACAGCAGCAACGCGGCGCCGAACCCACCGACGGACTGCCAGAAGAACTTCCAGCGGGCCGGCAGGCCGCGCGGATCGCGGTGCACGACCTTGCGGTAGTCGTCGACCCAGCCGACCAGGCCGAACAGCACGGTCACGCCGAGCACGATCCACAGGTAGCGGTTGCCGAGATCGCCCCACAGCAGCGTGCTCGCCACGATGCCGACCAGGATCAGCGCGCCGCCCATGGTCGGCGTGCCGGCCTTCGACAGGTGGGTCTGGGGTCCGTCGTCGCGCACGGTCTGGCCGATCTGCCGGGCGTTGAGCCGGCGGATCAGCGTCGGCCCGATCAGCATGGTGATGAACAACGCGGTCATCGCGCCGAGGATGCCGCGCAGGGTCAGGTAACCGAACACCTGGAACGTGCGGTCGAACTGGGACAGGTACTCGGCAAGCCACAGCAGCATCAGTTCCGCTCCTCGCACAGGCCGGCTACGACCTCGTCCATGGCCGCGGAACGCGAGCCTTTGACGAGCACCGTGCAGTGCGCGTCCAGCTCCCCGCGCAGCGCGGCCAGCAGGGCGGTCCGATCGGCGAAGTGGCGGGCACCGTCACCGAATGTCTCGACCGTTGCCCGGGTGTCGTCGCCGGTGGCGTACAGCGCATCGATGCCGTGCCCGCGCGCGTAGGCGCCGATCTCGGCGTGCAGGCGGCGGCTGTCGGCGCCGAGCTCGGCCATGCCACCGATCGCCAGGATGCGCCGGCCCCCGACGCCCGCGAGCAGGTCGATGGCGGCGCGCATGGATCCCGGATTGGCGTTGTAGCTGTCGTCGATCAGGCGGCTGCCGCCACGGCCCGGCAGACTGCGCAGGCGACCGGCCATGGGCCTGACCGCGGCCAGACCCCGCACGATCGCGTCCGCCTCGACGCCCAGGGCCCAGGCGGCCCCGGCGGCGGCGAGCGCATTGCCGACCTGGTGCCGGCCGATCAGGGCGAGGGACACCTCGCGCGTCCAGTCCGGCGTCACGAGTCCGAATGACGTGCCGCGGGCAGCGTCGACGCGGATTCCCCTCGCGTGAAGCGTCGCGGGGCGCTCTCCGAGAGACCAGCTGACGGTGCGCCGCGCACCGATCAGCTCGCGCCACAGGTCCGCGTAGGTGTCGTCGGCGTTGAGCACCGCGACGCCGTCGTCGGCCAGTGCCGCGAACAGTTCGCCCTTGGTCCGGGCGATCGCCTCGACGGAG
The DNA here is from genome assembly GCA_964582825.1 of uncultured Enterobacteriaceae bacterium. Classification (GTDB taxonomy): domain Bacteria; phylum Pseudomonadota; class Gammaproteobacteria; order Pseudomonadales; family UBA5518; genus CAZOUC01. Next base: position 2,750 of record CAZOUC010000298.1, read on the forward strand.
CCGAAGTACTCGATGTGTGCCGCCATCGCGTTGGTCACCACGGCCACCCCGGGCAGCGCCAGTTCGGCGAGGTAGGCGATGTCGCCCGGCTTGCCGCAGGCCATCTCGATGACGGCGAAGCGGTGCTCCGGCGCCAGGCGCAGCAGGGTCAGCGGCACACCGATCTCGTTGTTGTAGTTGCCTTCGGTCGCGAGCACGACGCCGCACTCGGACAGTATGGCCGCCAGCATTTCCTTGGTGCCGGTCTTGCCGCTGCTGCCGGTGACTCCGATCAAGGGGCCCGTGAACTGCTGACGGTTCATGCGGCCGAGCCGGCCGAGACCGACCAGGGTGTCGTCGACCTCGAGCGTCGGCAGCGAAGTCGCGACCGGTCGGGACACCAGCGCGGCAGCAGCGCCGGCGCGCTCGGCCTCGGCAATGAAATCGTGCCCGTCGAAGCGCTCTCCGCGCAGCGCCACGTACAGGTCGCCCGCCTGCAGGCGCCGCGTGTCGGTACTCACGCGCGCGTAGCGCAGCGCCGGGTCACTGGCCCGGCCACCGAGCTGGCGGGCGGTTTCGCCGAGGTCGTAGCCACGCATCATGCCTGCAGCCTCCGCTGCCGCAGCGCGGCCTCGGCCACGCGCCGGTCGCTGAAGGGACGACGTTCGCCCTGGCTCTCCTGGTAGTCTTCGTGGCCCTTGCCGGCGATCAGCACCCAGTCGTCGACCGCCAGCACGCCGGCCGGCACACCGGCGACGATCTCTGCGGCGATCGCCGCCGGATCCTCGAAGCGCGGGTTGTCGCTGGTGACGACCAGGCGGTCGGCCCGCGCCGCTGCCCGTCCCATCAGCGGGCGCTTGCCCCGGTCGCGATCGCCGCCGGCGCCGAATACACACCAGAGCCGCCCCTGGCAGTGCTGGCGGGTCGCCTCGATTGCGGCCACGAGGGCGTCGGGTGTGTGCGCGTAGTCGATCACGACGGTCGGCAGCCCCTCGCCGTGCAGCAGTTCCATGCGGCCGGGGATGGCGGTCAGCTCGGCGAGCGTTGCCGCGATCGCCGGCAGCGGCACACCCAGCGTACCGAGCGCGCCGACGACGGCGAGCAGGTTGCTGGCATTGAAGCGTCCGAGCAGCGGGCTGTTGACCGGCGCCTCGCCCCAGGGCGTGCTCAGCCGACCGTGCACACCGGCCGTATCGAAGCGCGCGCCGGACAGCAGCAGGTCGCGTTCGCCCTCGAGCCCGTAGCTCCAGCCCCGCACCCCGGGTGGCAGCGTGGCGAGCAGCTCGCGGCCGAAGCCGTCGTCCCCGTTGATGACCGCGTGCTGCAGCCCGGGCAGCAGGAACAGGCGGCGCTTGGCCGTCCGGTAG
>CAZOUC010000299.1:0-1940 GCA_964582825.1 uncultured Enterobacteriaceae bacterium
GTGCGCGGCCTGGTCGACGCCATCGAGGGCGCGGTGGTCGACCTGCTGGCCGGGTTCGACGTGGCCGCGGCGCCGCGCCGCGATGCGCCCGGCGTGTACGTCGACGGCGCCAAGATCGCGTCGCTCGGCCTGCGGGTAAGGCGGGGCTGCTCGTTCCACGGCCTGGCGCTGAACGTCGACCTCGACCTCGAACCGTTCGCGCGCATCAACCCCTGCGGCCACGCCGGGCTGCCGGTGACCCGGCTGGCCGACCTGCTGAGCCCGGCGGCGCTGCCGACGATGGCGGCCCTGGAAGACGCGCTGGCGGCGACGCTGGCACCGCGCCTTGGTTATACTGCCGCCTCAGTTCTGGAAGAGGCTCACAAATCGTGACGCAGCAGACCCGCAAGCGGCCCGCGCCGGTGGTGCAGGGCCAGAAGCTCCGCGGCGCCGAGAAGGTCGCGCGTATTCCCGTCAAGGTGATTCCGACGACGGAGATGCCGCGCAAGCCGGACTGGCTGCGGGTGCGCCTGCCGGCCAGCCCCGAGGTCAGCCGCATCAAGCAGATCCTGCGCCGCCACAAGCTGGCGTCGGTCTGTGAGGAGGCGAGCTGTCCCAATCTCGGGGAGTGCTTCAGCGGCGGCACCGCCACCTTCATGATCATGGGCGACATCTGCACACGGCGCTGCCCGTTCTGCGACGTCGCCCACGGTCGGCCGAATCCGCTGGCGGAAGACGAGCCGGTGGAGCTCGCCGTGGCCATTGCCGAGATGCGGTTGAAGTACGTGGTGATCACCTCGGTCGACCGTGATGACCTGCGCGACGGCGGTGCCGCGCACTTTGCCGCCTGCATCCGCGAGACGCGCGCTCGCAACCCCGGTATCCGCGTCGAGGTGCTGGTGCCGGATTTCCGCGGCCGGATGGAGATTGCCCTCGACACTCTCGAGCAGGAGCCGCCGGACGTGTTCAATCACAACATGGAAACCGTGCCGCGCCTGTACCGCCAGGCGCGTCCGGGCTCGGACTACCAGTGGTCACTCGACCTGCTGCAGCGCTACAAGGCCCGCTGCCCGGACGTGCTGACCAAGTCCGGCCTGATGCTCGGCCTCGGCGAGACCGATGACGAGGTGGTGGCCACGATGCGCGATCTGCGCGACCACGACGTCGACATGCTGACCCTCGGCCAGTACCTGCAGCCGTCCAGGAATCACCTGCCCGTCGAGCGCTTCGTCACGCCGGCGCAGTTCGACGAATTCGCCCGCCTGGCCGAAGACATGGGCTTCAAGAGCGTCGCCAGCGGTCCGCTGGTGCGGTCGTCCTACCACGCCGACGAGCAGGTCGACCTCAGCTTGCTCAAGGGCTGATTCAGCCCTGTCTCCGGGTGTGGCGCAGCCACGCCAGGCGGGTGGAGAACGGTTCGCGACACTGCGCCCCGGTCTCGCGCAGCACCCGGGCGAACTGGCGCGGCGGCGAGCGCAGCAGGCGCTGCCAGCCTTGGGCGGCCGCCACCGTGCTCTCCAGGGCGGCTTCGAGCAACAGGGTCTCCAAAGCAATGAACTCGTCGAGGGTGGCCACGCGTGCCTGCGGTTCTCTGTGCATTTCTGGTGCCTGCTCTGGTGAATCGGGTCGTATTTCCGGCGCCGTCGCACCGAAACCGTGCGCGTTTGCGCTGCTCGGGCGCCCCTGCACAGACCGCTGCAGGCATCGTGCCAGCGCGATGTTCGCGGCCGGCGGTGACGGTATGATGAACGCCGATGACTGAACCCGATTTCGCCGCCGTGCGCGCCGCGGCCGATCGCCTGGCCGGACACGCGCTGCGTACCCCGGTCCTGCGCAGCCGGCGCCTCGACCAGCGCTTCGGTGTCGAGCTGTACGCCAAGGCCGAGCACCTGCAGCACGTCGGGGCCTTCAAGTTTCGCGGTGCCTACAACGCGCTGAGCCGGCTCTCCGCGGCGCAGCGG
>CAZOUC010000299.1:1950-4093 GCA_964582825.1 uncultured Enterobacteriaceae bacterium
GTCGCCTGCTCGGAATCGACACGACGGTGGTCATGCCGCGCGACGCGCCGGCGGTCAAGCGCGCCGGTACCCGCGAGCACGGCGCCCGGGTGATCGAGTTCGATCCCGCCCGGACCACCCGTGAGGCGCTGGCCGCCGAACTGCAGGCGCAGCAGCCGCGTACCCTGATTCCGCCCTACGACCACCCCGACGTGATCGCCGGGCAGGGCACGGCAACCCTGGAACTGCTCGAGGACGCCGGTGACCTGGACATGCTGCTCGTGCCCTGCGGTGGCGGCGGACTGCTCAGCGGCGCGGGGCTGGTGGTGCGCGCCCTGCAGCCGCGCTGTCGCCTGGTCGGCGTCGAGCCGGCGCTGGCCGACGACGCGACCCGCTCGTTCCGCACCGGCCGACTGCACCGCGTGCACAATCCGCCGACCATCGCCGACGGCACGCGTACGCCGAGTCTCGGTGAACTGACCTTTCCGATCATCCGTCGCTGCGTCGACGACATGGTCACCGTCGACGAGGACGCGATCCGTGCAGCGGTGCGCCTGCTGTTGCTGGATGCCAGGCAGGTCGTGGAGCCTTCCGGCGCGCTGCCGGTGGCGGCGCTGCTGAGTCATGCCGTGGCGGCCCGCGGGCGCGTCGGCGTGCTGCTCAGCGGAGGCAACGTGGATCCGCAGCTGCTGAGCGAGATTCTGGCGGCGGGCGGTTGAATCCGCCGATGCGGTAGACTCGCGTCTCGGATGCAGCTCCGGGAGACGAGAACATGGAGGCCGTGACCGGAACGGCGCGCTTTGCCGTCGGGCAAGTGGTGCATCACCGCCTGTTCGACTACCGCGGCGTGGTGGCCGACGTGGATCCGCAATTCCAGCAAACCGAGGAGTGGTATCGCGCCGTGGCGCGGTCCAGGCCGCCCAGGGACCAGCCCTGGTACCACGTGCTGGTGCACGGCTCGGTGCACACCACCTACGTTGCCGAGCGTAACCTGGAGCCGGATGCCAGTGCGCAACCGGTCGAGCACCCGCTGGTCGCGGACCTGTTCGGAGACTTCGCGAACGGCCGCTACCGGCCGCGCTCGCGCAGCAACTGACCGTCGGAGGGAGACGTCGATGCCGACGGACGACTACCAGCAGATCTACAACTTCCGGGAAATCCGCGCCGGCCTGGTGACCGGCGGTCAACCGTCCGAGGCGCAGCTGCGCAGCCTCGCGGCGGCCGGTTACCGCTGGGTCATCAACCTCGCCATGCACGATGACCCACGTTACTCGCTGCCGGACGAGCCCGGCCTGGTGCGTGAACTCGGTATGCAGTACCGGCATGTGCCCGTCATCTGGGAGCAGCCCAGGCGCGAGGATCTCGAGGCCTTCTTTGCGGCACTGGACGAGGCGGGCCACGCGCCGACACTGGTGCACTGCGCCGCCAACATGCGCGTCAGCGCCTTCGTCGGCCTGTACCTGGTGCTGCGTGAAGGACGCGAACCGGACGAGGCCTTCAGCACCATGCGCTCGATCTGGCAGCCCGAGGGCGTCTGGGCGGAATTCATCGACGAGGCGCTCGGCCGATCGGCGTGACCCTGCCCGCGGATCTCAGCCTCACCTTCTTCTCCGTCGCCGTCCTGCTCGGCCTCAGCCCCGGTCCCGACAACCTGTTCGTGCTGTCGCAGTCTGCGCTGTATGGCCGGGCGGCCGGCCTGGCGGTGGTGCTCGGGCTGTCGACCGGTCTCGTCGTGCACACCCTCGCCGTGGCCCTGGGCCTGGCCGCGCTGCTGGCGGCTTCGGAGACCGCGCTGGTGCTGCTGCGCTACGCCGGTGCCGCCTACCTGCTGGTCCTGGCCTGGCAGGCCTGGCGCAGCGGGCCGCCGGAGCTCGACGGTCTGGCGTCGAGCTCCGGCCGCCTGCCGGCCCTGTACTGGCGCGGCGTGCTGATGAACCTGAGCAACCCGAAGGTGCTGCTGTTCTTCCTGGCGCTGCTGCCGCAGTTCACGCGTCCCGAGCTCGGCGACCCCGTTCTGCAGATCGCCTGGCTCGGCGCACTGTTCGTGCTGGCGACCGTGCTGGTGTTCGGTGCCATCGCGGTGCTCGCCGCACGCCTGGGTAGCCTGCTGCGCCGGTACCGCGCCGTCCGCGACGCCATGCCCCGGGCCACCGCGCTGCTGCTG
>CAZOUC010000300.1:0-4071 GCA_964582825.1 uncultured Enterobacteriaceae bacterium
GGCGTCGTAGTCCGCCGACTGAATCAGGAACAGGCCGTAGACGTCGTCCTCGACTTCGAAGCCGGCGCTGCCGACGATGTAGCCGATTTGCTGGCGCGTGCGCATTTCCGAGTAATACGGTTCGGCGTAGAAGTTGCGCAGCATCAGCATCGCCGCGCGGCGGGCCGGCGTGGCGTCGCCGAGCCAGAACAGCTGGCGGTACACCGAGTTGTTGACGATCAGTTGCTCGGATGTCACCACCGGTTCACGGTCTTCCATTACCAGGGTGCGGGCCTCGTGGGCGTCACCGTCGCGCACCGGTTTCAGGCCCAGGCTGCCGACCACCTCTCGGGCCACGGACTCGGCTTCGGCCTGGCTGACGTTGCCGTAGGCGATCATCTCGAGGTTGCCGCGCCGGTACAGGCTGCGCGCAAAGCGCTGCACGTCCTGCAGCTCGATGCCTTCAGCGACCGAAAGCATTTCCTGCGGGCGGAAGTGGTCGGCGCGGAACACCTTGGCCTCGATGTCCTGGGCCTGGCGCCAGGCCTCGCCGACCCGGGCGTTGTTCCAGGTGCGCAGCTTGCGCTCCTTGAGCGCGGCGAAGCGCACCGCGTCGAGGTCCGGCTCGCGCAGTTCCGGCAGCAGTTCGCTGAGGAAGGCATTGGCCGACTCGCTGTAGCCGGAAACGGCCAGGGTGATGCCTTCGCGGCCGTCGTCGATGCTGACGGCCAGGCCCGCCGCCAGCGCCGTGTAGGTGCGTTCGTTGAGCATTTCGCGGATCACCGACACGTAGAAGTCGCGCAGCACGATATTGTCGAGCGTGGCCAGATTCTCGGGCTGGCGGATGCGCGCCCGGTACGCGACACGCGGCCGCTCGAAGGTGGTGTCCGGCGCGTAGTACAGCGTCAGGCCCGGCTCGTCGATCACCTTGGCGGGACGCGGCTCCTGCAGCGCCACGCGGGTCGGAATGAACGGGTTGGCCGGCGGCAGGCCGATGCCGGCGATGTCCTCGGGCTGTTGCAGGCTCGCCAGCAGCGCCGGCTCGAAGGGCAGGTAGCTGTACTGAACACCGAAGTGTTGCTCGACGCTGTCGGTCGGCACGCCCTTGGCTTCCAGGGTGGCGATCATGTTGCCTGGCCGGATGGCGTCGAGCAGCGCGAAGTAGGCGTCCGGCGAGGGCTGCTCCCAGATGTAGCGGACGCGCGCCGCGTCCTGCAGCGGAAAATGCAGCGCGTCCCGGGCCAGGCGCGTCGCCAGGCCCGCGCCTTCGCCCTTGTCGCGGTAGAGCTCGTCCAGGCGCGCCATCGTCGCCCGTTCCTCGAACAGGTACCGCGGGTAGTCCGACGCCCGCAGCGCGTCGATAAACGAGAAGGTCGCCTGCATGACGTCCTGCCAGGCCTGCGCGCCCTGCGGCGTCAGCTCCACCTCGATCGAGAACAGGCTGTAGTCCTTGGTCGCCTCGTAGGCTGAACCGCCGAGGCCGGTGGCGAGGCCCTGTGCCTTGAGGTAGGACAACAGGCTGTTCTCGCCCTCGTAGCCGAGCATGAACCCGATCAGCTGCGCGGACTTGTTGCGGTAGTCGTCGCGCGTCCCGGGGGTCGGGAACACCATCGACAGGGTGCGCTTGTCGGCGACCGGTTCCATCAGCGCGATGCCGGCTGGACGCTGCGGATCCACGAGGTCAGAGCCGTAGTCGACCGGCGGCTGCTCGCGGTTGTCGATCGCCGAGAAGTACTGCCGGACCCAGGCTTCCAGCTGGTCGAGCCCGGCGCTGGAGGTGACGGCCAGGGCCATCAGGTTGGCGCTGTAGTAGCGCTCGTAGAAATCGATGAACTCGCGGCGCTCGATGTCCTGCAGGGTGGCGAGGTTGCCGATCGCGAAGTGGTGTTCGGGGTGATCCTCACGGACCAGGGTGCGAAACATCTCCTGCTGGCGCCAGCCGTCGCTCTGCAGGTTGCGCTCGAACTCGGAGTCCACCGCGTTCATCTCCCGCTCGGTGAATTCGGCGGTGAACAGCGGCGCGATGAAGAACTGGGCGAAGCGGTCGAGGGCGCCCTCGAAGGCACCGTGGTTGATCTCGAACATGTAGTTGGTGTGGTCGCCGGCGGTGTAGGCGTTGGCGTAGCCGCCATTGCTGCGCAGGTAGTTCGAGTATTCGGCCTCGTCCGGGTACTTTTCGGTTCCGAGGAACAGCATATGCTCGAGAAAGTGCGCCAGTCCGGCGCGGTCCTCCGGGTCCTGGTAGGACCCGGCGCCGACCGCGAGCGCGGCCGAGGACTTGTTGAGATCCGGGTCCGACAGCAGCAGCACGCGCAGGCCGTTGTCGAGCACCAGGTGGCGCGTCTCGGAGCGATCGGTGCTGGCCTTGTCGGGAAGGCCGTCCAGGGACGCCCGGACAGGAGCGGCCAGCAGCAGGGCGACGACGAACAGGAACGTAATGCGAATCATAGTCATAGAGAACCGACAGTCGACTGGGGTGTGATCAGGCGCGGGATTCTATCCCGTTGCCGGACCCTGTGCGAATCGGGCGCGTTCGAAACGGCGCCTGATGCGGTAGACTGCAGCACGGTCTGAAGGTTCGCTGGCGGTTCCCGGCATGAGTTCCCATCCCACGGCGCCGCCATCGCGCCGGATCATCGACGGCGAGGTCGTGGCCCGCCATAGCGCACGCCGCCGGCCGGCGCGGACGCCGCGGCTCCGCCGGCTGGCGGGCGGCCTGTTCGCCGTGTGGCTGGCGGCGATGGCCTACGCCTTCTGGTACGTGCAGGGTCGGTTCGTGCAGCCGTTCTACCCCGAGTTCGTCAACGAGGTCTGGGACGCCGACCCGAGCGGCTTCAGCGCGGCCTTCGCTGCCCTGGTCCGCGATGCCGACGCGGCCGCGCCCGGCCGCGCGACGGTATACCACTTCTGGGATCCGGACTGTCCGTGCACGCGCTTCAACACGCCGCACGTACGCGAGCTGGTCGAACAGTACTCGGCGAGCGGTGTCGAGTTCGTCGTGGTGCCGGCTCCCGGCGTCCGCTACGACACGACGGCCATCGAGGCGCGTTTCGGCGCCGGCGTCAGAGCCCTGGACGCCGCGCTGCTCGCGCAGGTTGCCGTGCCGTCCAGCCCGGCGGCGGTGCTGGTGTCCTCTGACCGCGACATCGCCTACTTCGGTCCGTACAGCAGCGGGGCCTTCTGCGGGGGCGAGAACGGCCGCTACGTCGAGGACGCCCTGGAGCGCGCGCTGGCCGGCAATCCCGCGGCTCCGCTCGACGTATTTGCCGCTGGCTGTTACTGCGATTGGCAGGTAGGATCAGCGGCGGATTCCCTGGCGACTCTGGAGCAGCCGACGTGAGCGAAGCGAGCGACATGATCAACGGCGAGATCTCGCCCCTCGAGGCCTATTACCGCAAGGCCGACAGGCTGATGATCGGCATCATCTGGTTCATCACCGTGACGTGCTTTGCGCTGGCCACCTGGTACGACACCTGGTTCGAGGCGTTCATCATCGGCCTGCCGACCGCGCTGGTGGTCACCGCAATCGGTTTCATGGCGCCCGGCTCGCGGCTGATGCGCATCACGGTGGCCTGCGCGTTCATGGTGCTGTCGGCGCTGATGATCCACCAGGGCCACGGCATGATCGAGCTGCACTTCGGTATCTTTGCTTTCCTGGCGCTGCTGCTCTACTACCGGGACTGGCTGCCGATCGTCGTCGCGGCCCTGGTCATCGCCGTCCACCACCTGTTGTTCAACGCGATGCAGGCCGCCGGCGTCGGCGTCTGGGTGTTTCCCGAGGCGAGCTTCACCATCGTCCTGATACACGCCGCCTACGTCGTATTCGAGGCGGCGTTGCTGGTGTACATGGCTCTGCAGCTCGGCCGCGAAGCGGTGCAGAATGCCGACCTGCAGAAGATCGTGCACTACATCTCGGTGCGCGACGACGGGCGCATCGACCTGTCCTTCTCGGTCGGCGACATGGACAGCGATTTCGCCCGCGAGATGAACCGCTTCCTCGCCACGCTGTCGAGCGTGGTCGGCCGCGTGCGATCCGGCACCGGCACCATCGTCACCGCGGCGCGGGAGATCGCCGCCGGCAACACCAATCTG